>NZYH01000033.1 GCA_002697825.1 Nitrospina sp.
CCCTTGCCTTTGCAGAAGAGGATGATGATGAAGATGAGGATGAGGATGAGGATGAGGATGAAGATGAGGAAGGGGAAGAAGACGGGGAAGAAGGCGGTGAAGAGGAAGAAGACTTATCTTACCTGACCGATATTGGCCCTGCAGCTGAGCATGAGTTCGAAGAATTTTCATTTATGGGGCTTAGCAACCGTAAGTTTACCTGGGCTGCAGCTCAACTCCATATTTTATTTGCATCCTTCATACTAGGGTGTCCCATGTTTGTCGTTATTATGGAAGTAATGGGTGCGCGGCGAACTCAAGGAGTACGAAAAGCGATTATATTATCAAACGTATTTCTTGGGGTGCTCATAGGGGTAGTCATCGGCATAACCGGGGAAGTTATAATTGGAATCCATCATGGCGTCCTTTATGGCCTATGGGCCTGTGCCTTTGGTGCGCTTTTTGTCAGCTTTCTTAACTATTTCCATCGTTTAATGAGTCTCAGGGGCTCGGCTTTCGTTGGTGCTCTCACTGGTACTATCTTAGCAATACCACTAACTCCAGTTGAGCATTACGAAACATCAGGAATCATCCTTGCCATCGTAAACGGTGCTGTAGGTGGCTTGCTCTCTAATGGAATAATGTTTGCGAAGGCAGACTATAAGTTCGAACGTTTGTCACATGAAATTACTAAAGTAATCGGTATCTGCTATAGCTTCACAGCTCTCACCGGCGGACTATTTCTTTTTGTTAACTTGGTAGCCTATAAGGATTTCATTACTTATCTTATCTCATCTTTTCCAATGCTCTTTATGGTTGGCTATCCCACACTGTTCATACTCGAAACTATCGTGATGTACATTTATGTATATTCTTGGGATCCACTCAATAAGGCCAATAAAAAAGGTAGGCATATTGTTACCGGAGTTATTTTAAATGTTCTAGGTTTGTCCCTACTATTAGCCTTGGATGGACCAGTCACCTTTATGCAAACTCCACCAAAACCTTTGGACGAATTAATGAATATTGGTGAATGGGCAAAAATTGCAAATGCAGCCTGGATGCCACTGAATTATCACCGACTCGTTGGTAATGGAACTTTTGGTGGTTATATGGTTTGTATAATTGGTGCATATATGTACCTCTGGTCTAACAAAAAAGAAGAACGGGAATACTACGACTGGGTGGGCTATATAGGTAATATCATAGGTGTGGCAATAATGATTCCGCTACCTGCCATGGGTTACATCTTTGTCCGTGAAATCTATCAATACGATGCTACCATCGGCATGTACATCATGTCCGATAGAGAATCAATGTTCATGCTAGTTCAAGGTCTTTTAGTTGGAACTATGTTTAGTGCGAGTAATATTTATATGTGGATCAGCATGAAACGGATAGAAAATGCCGAGAGATTTTTTCCTGCTATGAAATTTGGTTTCGTCTTGATAGTAATAGCGGCTACCATTTGGTTTACACCGCGCAGATTCTTCGCAACCATGCTACCAGAACCTGGGATGAATCCCGACATGGTTCTACCCGATAACCTGGCTTTTCTAGCACTAATGGTATCCAAAAATACTGCTGCATTTTGTCTTGTGACAGTAACCTTCATCAACTACATCTTTTATACAATTGCAACTAAAACAGGAAAGGTTGCCTACGGAAAGATAAATCCAATAGGGCCTTATGTTCTCATATTTTTGGGGTTTGCTGACATCTGGTTAATGAGTTGGATGGGTACAATCCGTTCACTATCGCGAATGAATTGGCATGTGTATAAAGTATTTAAAGACGTGACACCTGAAAAATTCGCACCCGCATTGGGGGAATCAGGATTCCATGTCACCACTGTAGTCTGGACTTTCTTTATAATTATGACAGCCATTATATGGATTGGAATTAAATATCCCAAAACCAAAAAGGAAGAAACGGAATCAGCTGTTGCGGCACCTCAGATGGCTGAATAAGTTTTCAGGAGTTGAAGCTTAATGAATATAGATATTATTATTATAGGTTGTATAGCGGTATTAAGCGGCCTCTATGCATTATTTAATATTTTTGGATTAGTAGGTCTTAGTTGTGGGATAGCAGTAATGTTAATTTACGTTCTTCTACTAAGGCTTAAACCCAGAAAATCTCAAGAAAAAACAACATTTCAAAACATTAGATTCAAACTCCCAGTCATCTTGATTCTCGGTGCAATTATCTGGGTAGTTGCAGGAAAATTCAACTTTCCTGTGTGGTGGCAAATCGAATTTGTGTCCTTCACTTTAGTTGGATTTGCCTTTTTCACACTACTCGACTGGAAAACCTTACATGTAGAGAAAAAAACTTCAACTTGGGTCATGCGCCTGCTCGCTACTTATGCTCTTGCCTCAGGAATTTTTATCACAGTTACTGCACAACTGCCTCAATTTGACCCCGAATTCGAACTCGCAAAACTTAATAAACCTCCAGTTAAATTAAGCGGCCTCGCCGGCCCAGAGGTAATAGCAGCTGGACGAGAGATATTTGAAAACAACAAATGTTTTAACTGTCACAAAGTTTTCTGGGAAGGGAACTCAGATCGAGGACCCAATTTGGGNACAAAGCAGATTGGTCTATATTCGGACGACTATATTAAAGAGCAAATACTTGAGCCAAGAAAAAAGCAAGCACCAGGTTTTGANGATCCAAAATCGGTTAAAGCAATGCCAACTTACTATGGAGACGATATAGAGGGTGATGAAATGGTGGCCCTCATCGCATATNTAAAAACCATGCGTGACCCAACGCATATGCCTGTTGAAGGAAAGTTTCCTAATCAGTGGACATGGTGGGATGATCCTGAAATTATTAAACAAGGACAGACAGTCTTTGAGGGAACTGAACCTGCCACAGAGGGACTAAATTGCGCGGTATGTCATGGCAAAGATGGAATACCCATGATGACCGGAGCCTTGGATTTCAGAAATGAAAATCACAAAGATACAGACAAAATGCCTGATCATATTGATGATCTTCTTAAAGACTGGCCAGATGCACTTTGGTATAAGCGTGTAACACGCGGAGTTACTGGAAGTCCAATGGCACCATGGGGAACAATATTTCCGCACCTCTATTTATGGAAAGCAGAAGCCTATGCAAGAACTTTTCATGACCCACTCGACAAGCGCACAGCCAAANGACCTGTACCACCTGTGCCTACAAAAGAAGAAATAGAAAAATGGAAGACGGACGAATTATTTCTCGATCCGCTTCTATAAAAATGATTTATTATGTCGGTTCTGCACAAAAGCAGAACCGACATTTTTTTTTGCCAACTCGGCAAATTCACTCGTTATTTGATAGAATCACTGATACTTTTCAGGAGAATTAAATGAGTAGAATTGATGATATTCTTAAAGATAGTTTTCACGAGGATGGAACCATTTTAATCCTGCGAGATAAATATATAGGTATTCGGGGNTGTATGGAGTTGGCCACAAAAGAGATTCTGCGAAATGTTAAACAATTGATATTACCTGGAAATCAAATAGCCGATGAAGGCCTAGAGGCTTTAGCAGAATCACCTTATTTGGAAAACCTGGAACTTCTAAATGCTAATCATAATGAAATTGGAGATGATGGAGCCATTGCGATTGCAAACACTGAAAAGCTNCCTAATTTAAAAGATCTTTCTATGTTCGGAAATGTTATAGGAGACCGTGGAGCACAAGCACTGGCAGCCTCTCCTCAAAGTAAAAAATATTTAAANCTGGACCTTTATAAAAATCAATACACCCGAACTGGGTATAAGGCCCTNACCGAATCTGAAAATTTGAAAAATTGTGAAGAGTTAGAAGTATATCGCGAATAGCCCATCATCAGGACACAGCTTCACTTGGAGTAAAGGTTTTCACCTGCAAGGCATGGATTAGTTTTGGAGTACCTGTCATTTCTTCATCCAGAACTTTATGAACAAGTCTAATACGTTCCATAACATTCAAATTTTCAAATTTTGGAGAAACCACTTTAATAGAATAGTGCCCTCCCCCACCAGCCGCCTTATGGCCACGATGTAGGTGACTTTCGTCGATAATTTCAACATGATTTGCATCAAGTTGCTCTCTTAAATTTTTGTCAATTATTTCAGTAGTATCCATAGTATTAATTTATTCTGAGTAAATTTTTAATCAAAAGGTTATTTTTTATTACCTCGTGCTCCAAAATCAGGAAAATCTTTAAATTGATTCAAATTATCATTAAACTTANCAAAAGCATTATGTTCCTTTTCACTCACCAATTTAGATTTACATTTTGCACACACAGGAATTTTTTGGGGGTCGTAAGATCGAATACGATTTTTGACTCCACAACTTGGGCAAGGTATGATGGCTAAATCAGACATGCCTAATAATAACAAACTTTTTTAATACTAAAAATTATAAATAACCTAATGTTCTCATTTCAATATCCCGGACCCAATCAAAAAATCCCCATCACCACTAAAATTTCAATGGCAGTATGGATTATTCTCGCCCTGGTGTTACTATCTTTTTTCGCCTTCAGCTTTTTTGTTATAGCCCTGTTGGTCGGTGTGGTTTTATTCACAGCGAGCCTATTTCAAAAGAACCGTCGTACCACAACTCGTAACCAACAAGATTTTCATACTCGCCCCTACACACCGAAACAAAAAGACGATGATATTATAGATATCTAAATACTAAATCTTTTCTTAAATTTTTTCGCAACACCTAGATAATTTAATTCACCTGTGTCTCTTTCGGCTTAGTTGCTCCCATTTCCGCGGTTGAGCTTTAGAATTTATTTTCCCAAAAATATATTGGAATAAATGTCTGGCATCGATTTTTGTTGTGTGTTTGCCCTGAAGTTTAGACACAATTTTATTTTCAACATCCAGAAAAGGTTTTAATTGTTTGCCTACTTTTTTAACAATTTGCAAATTACTAAGATCTGATGCGAGCTCTGGCTGAGTGGTAATTTTTTGTCTATCATTTGATTTCTCAGATCCTATTAATGATTCCAACGTAGGTAAATCTACTTTTTTAAAACCAATAAAAAAAGAAAGCTCCAAACCCGCTTCAGTTTGAGACATATTAAGAATGCTATCTTGTATAATCATTTTTTGAGCATCCCAGCCTAATTCCTTTGACAGACCTGACCAAACAAGTACTTCCCTATCTATCGTGCACAATAGACCCAAATCTTCAAAATAGTGAATAAGGGAAAGACATGCTTCATCGTTCAAATCATCAGGAATGAAGTATTCTTTTAAAATTTTCACCCAATCTGAGGGTTCCATTTTTTCAGGTAGCGGCGTATTCATTTTGTATTAAATTTATCCATAAAAACCCAATGAAATAATTCAAAGCCGTTTTTGAAACTTCTCACGCCATTCAATTGATAAGGCTTCTAATTCAACAACCTTTCTTAATAAATCCATATTTTTCTTTTCTTTAAACATTAATACATTAATGATTTCAATAGATATATTTTCTTTACCATCTTTTATTTTCCTTATTTCAGAATCAGGTTGAACCATTCCTATTTTTTTTACTCTAAAGTAACATCCCGTAAAACCCGTTGTTTGGACCTTGCAAGCCATAGCCTGCAAATTAAAAACCTTATTAAGCTTATGGCAAGGTTGGCGTGGTTGGGAGACTTCGATTTCTGCATCCCCTAAGGAATATTGATCTCCAATATTTATTTTAGTTTCATCAATGCCTGTCATGCTAAGGTTTTCTCCAAAAGCTCCTGGTCTCAGTTCTCTATCCAACTCCGATTCCCAAAACTTATAATGGTTAATAAAATAACCACACACCGCCAAATCTTTGCCCCCATGAAATCTCGTATCACCAACCCCGTCACCCTGGAAACCATTTTCTCCCAGGAATATTTCTTTGCTTACGGGCTTTTTAAAAATTCCAGTGCGATACTTCTTTTTACCTTCTTCAAAACTAATATTTTGAGGTCTGGCAATATTTATAGATACTAATTTAAGCATTGACTGTGTTCTTTTCTTTAAAGTTTCCATTTCATTGATTTAAAAAAGGTAGGTCCGATCTGAGATTTAAATGGAGTTTGAAAATAACGCAAAAGCTTATAAATATCAACATCGGTCTAAGGCGACCAAATATATAAAAAATAGGGGCTTAGGGAATTCGGGTTTAATCCCAAATCAACATTGATTATGTTGAATGAGGTAGGTTTTTGGAATTGTGAATATATATTTCCCTGATATTTATTACTGCGATGATAAGTAACCAACTTAAGATTTAAATCATTCAAATCCAACTTAATTCGCTCGATTGTATCGGTTACATATCCAATATCGTCAATTAAATTTAGTTTTTTTGCTTGTTCAGAATCAAAAACCCTTCCATCAGCAAGTAGTTCAACTTGGGTTGTTTTTAATTTCGGTCGATTTTGGGTAATCGTTGTAATAAAACGTTGATGATATTTATCAATTGTATCTTGAAAAAGATCCCGTTCTTCTTTTGTAAAGGATCGAAAAGGAGACATAAAATCTTTTTTATCCCCCGATTTAACAATTTCCCAATCCACTCCTATTTTGGTCATCAAGTCTTTCAAGTTAACCTTGAGAGCTATAACTCCTATACTGCCAACTAGAGAAGTTGGATGAGCAATAATTTCATCGCCTGCCAAAGCGACATAATAACCACCCGACGCAGCAAGATCCATCACTTGCACATAAACTTTAACCTTATTATTCTCTTTATACTCGTTTAAAAGGTGAAAAATTATATCACTGGCCGTAACAGTCCCTCCCGGACTATTCATTTTTATTAAGAGGGCCTGAATTTCTTTATCTTTTTCGGCTTTATTTAAAATACTTCGTATCTTTTCGACCATCCCAAGACTTATGATGTTTCCTGTAATATTCCGGTTTTTTTGATTATTAATAATTCCAGAAAAATCAATCAACAAAATTTTTCCAGGTCCGTCTCCCTCAATAGTTACTTCTTCCAAGTCCCCCAGGGATGGACTAATATTAATAGTAGCGCAACCAAAAGAATTTAAAACTGCAACGAATAAGATAAGAGAAAGTAAGACTCGTATTCTAAAAAAATATTGCTTTAAAATCACCATTAAACGATTTCAAAAAAAGGTTTAATTCTACAAATTATTTGATCGTATTCGTTATCTATTTGAAATAANTTTTCCAATTTTGTTTTTACTTTCAATATNAGNTCNCTGTTTCTTCTTTCCTNNGANAATAANGCCTGNTGCACCAGTGCTAATAAATTNAGAATGATTTCCTTTAAGTTCATATTCAACTTTGCAGCTTTCATCTTATATTCTTTGCGTTGATCAGGCGATCGTCCTGACCAAACAATACTTTCTGCTTCTTTAATATTCTTCACAAAAATGCAAATGGCATCATCTAATCCTTTAGTTACATTTTTTTCGCATCCTGACTCCCTGAGTTTTCTGTAGGATTCATGAAGTTTCTGCAATGGGTCAATTACCTGAAGATCTATTAAAACAGATTCATCTAATCCATATATATTNCTCAATTCTTTCGGATCAAATCTTTCTGAGGAGCCAATTTCTNTTAAAAGNAATTCCTTTAATACCGGGATTTGNGATTCTATTTCAATTTTGGCTTTTGTTTTNATATCAAGCAATTTTGNATCAAACTCTTCGACCGTCCTTCGTTGAATATGAATATCTCTATATTTTTTACTCAAATCTTCCACAGCGCATTCAACTTCAGTATTCCACACACCCATAAGTTTCAGAGCCCTATCTTCATCCATAGGAATCAGATATTTTAAACGAATTTTCTTTTCTAAATTCAATAGTTGCTTAATAAGATTCCGTACCAATCTTTCATAGGAAACAAGCTGTGCATCCAAATGCTCTTGTGAATTCTTCTTATTAATTTTGGTAAATTTTATGTTGTTCTTTTTTGTTCGAACTGAATTCTCTTGCAATAGGGATACAGACTTATCCCGCTCCATAATATCCAGAGTTTTGTCCAAATCATCCATTAACGAGTCCCCAAATTTTATTTAGTTTTGTAAAATAGACCAGCATTTTTTGCACAGCGACAACCGATACCATAATAATCCTTAGCATCATTGTCACCATAACGACTAGAAGACCTTAAATACGTGGGGAGACTGTTCCAAGCCCCGCCCTTAATGACGTGGTATTTGCCTTTTTTAGGACCTTGAGGGTTTTTATAAGGTGTCTTGTGATAATATTTTTTATCATACCAATCGTTGACCCATTCAGCAACATTACCACCTAGATCATAAATACCTTCTGGAGTCATTCCCATTTCATAATGCCCAACTTCTGTCAGAACCTTGCCCTTTTGGATAAAACAACATTTACCAAAATTTGCTCGTGTTTTGTCCGGTTCTGCATTTCCCCATGGGTAGGCTCTGTTCTCCTTACCCTTGGCAGCTCTTTCCCATTCGGCTTCNGTGGGCATTCTTTTTCCTCGCCAGCTACAATAATTACGACANCGTTTCCATTGCAAACCGAAAATTGGTTTTTTGATCATATCTGACCGAGGTTTGCGGTCTATCCAACCTGTTATCGTAGGATACTTCTTTAAGTTAGCTGCTAAATAAGCTTCAAAGTCGCTAAAGGTAACTTCATATTTATCAAGAAAAAAAGCACNTAAATAAACTTTATGGCTAGGGTGTTCGTTTTTCTTTCCTTTTCCTTCTGGACTCCCCATTTCAAACTCCCCCTCAGGGAAATATTCCATTTCTGAAAAAAATTTGTCTTTACTAAACGAAATTCCATTAAACAATAATACTAAAATAACGCAGCCAATATAACGGGCAATAAAAAGCATAATCAATTTTCTTTAAATTTAAATGTTAAGATTGAGACACTTATTTGAAGCATTTATTATAATATCTGATAAAAACATGACCAAGCTTGAATTTTTNAATCAATAAATCTCTACCNTCTCATTTCNCATAAAATTTATTAACACCAACGACTGGTATGTTATTCTAATATTCAGATAAGATTATTTTAATATAAATGATTAAAGTTTATTCCAGAACACCGCTAAATAAGCCTGTCATATACACGATTTTTTCAAATCCCATTGGATTAACTGGTTTGGTAGCTACTTCTAATGGTTTAATATCAATCATTAATAATCTNAAAAACGAATCCTCTATTAAACAACATTTATCTTTATTAACAAATTCAGAAATCGTAAAACAACCATCTGACTTTAAAGATTTAGTCAAACAGTTCTCACTTTATTTTAAAGGAACTTTAAGAATTTTCGACTTTCCTCTCGACCTTAGTCTTGGGACTCCATTCCAACAAAAAGTATGGAAAAAGTTACTTACTATTCCATATGGNAAAACAAGGAGCTACAAATGGCTTGCCTCAAAAATTAAAAACCCACAAGCCTCCCGTGCTGTGGGCAATGCAAACGGCATGAATCCACTACCTATTGTCATTCCCTGTCACCGAATTATTAAGGGAAATGGAGATTTAGGAGGCTATACAGGTGGGGTAAATATAAAACGATTTCTTATCAACCTAGAGCAGATAAATTAGTGGCANTATATAAAACACGAGCCATTGTATTAAAAAGCATCAATCTATCCGAGTCGGATCGACTGGTCACTTTTCTGACTGAGAATTCGGGAAAAATAAAATGTGTCGCAAAAGGAGCTCGCAAAGTAAAGAATCAATTTTGGGGTTCATTAGAACCCATGTCACAAGTTAACCTTATTTATTTTGGCAAAGAGAACCAAAACTTATACCGCCTAAATCAAGCTGATATAATAGATTCTTCTCACACTATCCGCGAAGATTTTAAAAAAATTTATAAAGGAATATATTTTTTGGAGTTGATTGATTCGATAATTTTAGAAGGCCATCAAGATAGGCGTATATTTAATCTGTTACAACAAACACTATCTGCATTAAGGCAACAATCCGAGCTGGATTCATTAATTCGATTATTTGAAATNCGATTACTATCACTTTCTGGCTATAANCCACAAATGGATAATTGCGTGGCCTGTAAAACCCGGTCAGAAAATGGTGTTTTTAAATTCAGTTTTATTCAAAATGGAATTCTATGTGGAAATTGTTCGAGACGAATTCCAACGGATATTGAGTTTACCGCAGGAACACGAAACTACATAAAAAAGCTTATGGAAGTTGAAATCAAAAGTTGTTCAAGAATTAAAATACCCAAAAACCAAGCTGAAGAAATCGAGAAGGTTACTCATCGACTGGTACTTTCACACTTGGGAAGGGAACCAAAATCCTATCCATTTATTAAAACCATGGCAAAGTTAACCTGAAATAAATAAGAAAGAAAAATTATGGNAAAAAAGATAATAGCAACTANTAAGGCCCCCGCCGCAATTGGCCCTTATTCGCAAGCAATTAAAATTGATAATTTTCTATATACTTCTGGGCAAATATCCCTNGATGCTGAAACAATGGAAATGGTTACAGGTAGTATAGAAATAGAAACAGAAAAGGTGCTACAAAATCTTGAAGCAATTTTAATGAAAGACGGTTTGAATCTTACTCATGTTATTAAAACAACGGTTTACTTATCAGACCTTGGTGATTTTTCCAAAATGAATCAAGTTTATGAAAAGTTTTTTGCAGATAACAGACCCGCTCGAGCTTGTGTGCAGGTTGCCGCGCTTCCCAAGGGTGCCAAAGTGGAAATTGATGCAATTGCNCATNCNTGATGNATTTANATATGAGGTAATAATNANATATCGTGGCTAAAAAATCAGATGGAACAAGAAATTTTTATCGTTTTGTGGCGGTACTTGGTATTTTNGTNATTGGAAGCCTGGGTTATTCATTTATCAGTTCAGCCCCCAATTTAAATACAGCGCCTTATCACAAACCGCCTCCATCTCCCACCCAATGCATGGGATGTCATATGACAGGTGAAGAAAAAATACCTATTATGCCTCATCGCCCCATGGGAACATGTACACCTTGTCATAAACCTTATAAAAAAGAGTGAAAANATAGCAAAGAGATGTACTAACATGTGTAAAAAGNTTCTTAATTATTTTTTAGTAATAAAATTTATACTTTTNTTTACTATGANTNTNTCTGTGGANTCCAAGGAAATAGTNNNAGCTGANTTCACTAAAACTCCTTTAACAAAAAATACTGAAAANCTGGAGCGCCCTATCTCTNAATCCACTATTCGTCTCCATTTTGATGACCAATCAGTTAAAGATATCCCGTTAAATTACAAAGAACTTTTTCGTTCCGGTCAGCGTATAGGAAAAAACTACGCAGGTTCCATTCTAGATCATAAAGAAAATCGTATAACTCTATGGGGCACTTCATCAAATCAATTGAAAATTAGAAAAGGACCTGTTTTTTCTTCTTCTCCAGATGGAAACACACTTATACAAATTAAAAAACAAAACTCTCAGGATTCGGATTCTATATTTTTGTTAACGCATTTTGAAAAACATGGGTGGGTTGCGAATGACCATAAACAAATTCCACCTTTTAACTCGGAATACGATGTCCCTATGGCTATAAATTTAACTAAACTAAGTCAAAACATAAAAAATGGGGAGTTGTTACCTGAAATATTAACCAATATTAGTTCGAATAGTGTCCAAGGCTTTTGGTTTCCTTGTTCTGCTAGTTTAACTCCGTGGAACACGCATCTAGGTTCAGAAGAATATGAACCCAATGCCAAATGGTTTGAAGTTAACCCATTAGAGGTAATGAATTTATATTTAGGAACACCTGGACAAACGGTTAGGCAAGGAGGAGCCAATCCTTATGAATACGGTTTTATTACCGAAATTAAATTGGATTCAGCAGGAAAACCTGAGGTCCAAAAACACTATGCAATGGGAAGAGCCAGTTTTGAATTGGGCGTTGTCATGCCCGATGAACGCACCGTTTATTTAGCAGATGATGCTAGTGACGGTGTTCGCTTAATGTTTATTGCGGATAATCCAAGAGATTTATCATCAGGAACCCTTTACGCTGCAAAGTGGCAACAAACTAGGGATTTTGATGGAGGACAGGCTGATCTAAAATGGATAAAATTGGGTCAATCAGATGAGAAAACAATAAAATCATATCTAGATAAAAAGCTAACATTTTCAGATATTTTTGAATTAAAAACTTTCAAATCAGGAGAAAAAAAAGACTATAAAATTCCTTCTCATATACCTATTTATGTTTTTCAAGGTTACACACCAAATACTAAAAGTTTAAATAAAGATTTAAATAATTCTAAGGTTGATAAAGATATAAAGGCGAATAAAGAATTAAATAGGAAGATCTATCGAGACACAAAGATAGAATATTTGAAAATTCAACAGGGCATGCAGACAGCAGCAGCATTTTTAGAGACTCGCCGTTTCGCAGCTTTAAAGGGTGCTACAACCGAATTCACAAAAATGGAAGGACAAGCTATCAATAAAAAAGATAGAAAAATCTATACGGCAATCTCTAAGGCCTATAAAGGTATGATTAAAGGTAATAATGGGGCGCGTTTAAACNATGATATNAGNTTAAATGGNAANCCANNTGATTTATTATGTGGTGTAATTTATGAAAGTGANTTAGAAAGTGGGTATTAAAGANACNGANGGNAANTNAATTTTNAGNGAGTGGGTAGCAATAAATATGAAAGCNCTAATCNAAGGNNAATCCTCAGGNGNNGANACCTGNNATGAAAACAAGATTGCAAANCCTGACAATCTGANATTTTCTGAAANTCTTAGGAGCTTATTTATTGCTGAAGATACCGGCACCCGGCATTCAAGGGATGTACTTTGGGCATATTCAGTNGATAAAGGAAATCTTANNCGCATTTTGGTTGCACCAAAANACTCAGAAGTTTCAGGGCTATTTATGACTGAAAATTTAAATGGTTATGCATATATTTTTACTAATATCCAAAAAAGTATTCATCCAAAAAACTTTTGGAAAGATATGAAGCCGGAGGACGCAAATCAATATGTTAGTGATAAGGACTTAAGAGGAATAGTAGGTTATATTGGGGCAATACCACTTGGGGCAAATTAAAATTAAAGCCTTACTTAAACTTGGACAAATTTAACTGGATAGACTGACCAATATCCTTTTCTCATCATTCAGCAGAATGGCTTTGTCCATAAAAAATTAAANTTATATATGNGTGAGAGGCGCTTTTCCGACAGCATAAACATTAAAGCCAATATCAAACAACTCCCTGTGATTTAGATGGTTTCTGCCATCAAAAATAAAAGCAGGTTTTTCCATTTTATCAAAAATTTTTTGATAATCGAGTTGGCTGTATTCTGNCCAATCCGTTATCAAAGCTATGCCATGAACTCCTTCAGCTGCTTTATAAGGATCAATTATATATTCTACATTGTTATCAATACCCTGCAGNTCNTTTCGGGCATTTTCTAGNGCATGAGGGTCGGTGATTCGTAAGCAGGCCTTTTCCTCAAGCAAGCGTTTACAAATATAAATAGCCGGCGCATCACGTGTGTCACCCGTATCAGGTTTAAAAGCAAAACCAAGCACTGCAAGCTTTTTATCCACCAAGGTGTTAAACATGGCCTGGAGAATACGTTTGACATANCGTTCCATCTGGTAATCATTNAGGGAAACTACNTGTTCCCAAAAAGAAGCTACTTCATTCAGNTGGTAATATTCAGATAAATAAACCAGATTCAAAATGTCTTTACGAAAGCAGGAACCTCCAAACCCAGGACCAGCATTCAAAAACTTTGCTCCAATACGAGAGTCTCTACCAACAGCATTGGAAACTTCCGTCACATCAGCCTCTGTTGCCTCACAAATCGCGGCAATTGAATTAATAGATGAAATTCTTTGTGCTAAAAAAGCGTTGGAGACAAGCTTTGAAAGCTCACTACTCCAGAGATTGGTAGTAATCAGGTTTTTTTCTGGAACCCAGTGGCTGTATAAATCGATAAGCTCTTGACGAGCTGCCAAACCAGTTGGTGTGTCTTTCGATCCAATTAAAACTCGGTCGGGAAACTCCATGTCTCTAATTCCAGTTCCTTCGGCCATGAATTCTGGATTAGATAGAATTTCAAACTGAATTTTATTATTCCCAGAATGCAAAATAGTATCGAGTGTTTCCGCCGCACGAACTGGCAAAGTACTTTTTTCCACTACAATTTTATTGGAACTCGAATTTTCCTTAATACGTCTTGCTGTCTGCTCAATAAACTGAAGATCAACCGCTTTCCCTGCTCCTTCACCAAAATTTTTGGTTGGTGTATTCACTGATACAAAAATTATATCCGCTTGATTAATGCAGGTATCTATATCTGTAGAGAAAAATAAATTTTTTCCACGAACTTTTAATACCCTTTCCTCCAACCCCGGTTCAAATATAGGAAGCCTGTCAGAGTTCCATGCCGCAATTCTTTCCTTAGAAATATCTACAATAGTAACTTTATACTCAGGGCATTTGTTAGCAATAACGGTCATGGTAGGCCCACCAACATAACCGGCCCCGATACACAATATATTTTTTTTGAAATTACTTTGAGTCATTTAAGACTTTTCGGCGAGATGCGCATTAACCTTGAAAGGAAAAAGGTCTGATCCAGATAGGACCAGACCCTTTGAAGCTTTGTTAAAATAAAATCAATCTTTTTTATAGTAATATTTCTTTTTCTTATGATTATAAGGCTTGGTACCCTTTTTAAATTTAAGTTTACCCTTTTTGATTTCAAAATCTTCGATTATCAAAGGCGTTTTTTCTGTTTGTCCTTGCTCTTTAGCACGATCATCCTTTTTCTCAAGCTTTTGATCAGCATTGTCTTCGCTCCAATAATCGGCAATTTTGTGGACTTTCAGTTTTCTCTCTTCATAATTGAACTTATATTTATCATGTACGGATGGCTTAAATGGAGTATTCGGATGCGTATGGCAGCGTGTACATACATTCGCATAATCCCATCTTTGACCATATTTTTCTGTATCTGCCTTTTTAAAATCACCTTTGGAAGATTTCATGATAGCTCGAAACTGGGACCCACCTGCCACTGAATGGCACATTTCACAGCCCACTTGCTCTAAATTAGGTTCATCTGGATCGATTTTACTAGCAGTATCTTTGCCTTTTTTACTTTTCGAGCCTGCAGGTTTAAAACCACCTTTTTGTCTATAGCCCGTGGTGTGGCATCGTAGGCAAAGTGGGGTAGTCGTATAATCTTTTTCAGGGTCCAACTTAACCCTTAATTTTGCTTCTTTCCTTTCCCCGGGTTTAAGGAGGTTAAACGTCCCTCCGTGCGGAGAATTCTTCCAACCTTGATAATATGGATCATGGCAGCTGCCATTACATTTTACAGCACCCACGAATTTTGGTTTTTTACGGAGGTCTTTGACAGCTTTAGCACGCTTCTTTTTCTTGACATCCCATCTGTCAAACATCGCATTTTCTTCGTCAGTCAACTTTATCTTTTTCTTTTTCTTCTTTGCATCTACATCACCACCTACCCCAAAGACCAGAACCAGAGCCACCATAAACAGACTCAGAAATTTCAGCATTTTTCCCATTACCAATTTTCCTTTTTTCAAGGCCCCTCTTTAGAATTATGAGTGAGGCAAAATTAATGCAAAAAAGTACTTCTACTTTGACTTTCGGAAGGATAATATAAATCCTTTATTTGGTCAATACCCAATTAAGTTAAGTAATTGAAAATCAAAGTATTTATTTAAGTAACTGTTCAGATTAAGCATAAATTGAAAACTAATCTATCTGATTTTGATTTTGAACTCCCTTTAGAGCTGATAGCTCAAAAACCTTTACCAAGGCGAGATCAGTCCCGCTTGCTCGTCGTTGATCGAAAAAAGCAGACGCTCACACATGATGAGTTTGCCAATTTGAGTCAGCACCTTAAACCTTCAACACTTTTAGTTTTCAATAATACTCAAGTAGTCCCAACAAAAATTTTCGCGACTCTAAATCACAACAAAAAAAATGTAGAAATTATTTTGGTCCGCCAAATTTCTTCAGGGGTTTGGGAAGTTTTAATTAAGGGGAAAATGAAACCTGGAATGCAATTAGACTTTCAGGAAAGCTCTCTAGTTGCATACTTTATTAAAAGAAATGCAGAGTATGGAGTGATTGAATTTTCATGCCCAAAAACTCTTACAAACTATTTGGAAAAATTTGGGCGTATGCCTTTGCCTCCATATATCAAACGTAAACAAGAAGATTCTCCGGCAACCCTTGAGCAAGATAAAAAACGGTATCAAACAGTTTATGCATCACAAAACGGGGCTATAGCGGCACCAACAGCTGGACTGCACTTTACCAAACCGATTTTGAAGAGCCTAAAAGAAAATAAATTTTCAATGGCCCATTTAACGCTCCATGTTGGGCCGGGAACTTTTAAACCTATTCGAGTGCAAGATTATTCTAAACATGAAATGGAAGCCGAGGCTTTTCGAATAACACCAAAAAACTGGGGTTTAATTTTGGAAAATAAAACCAAAGCGAATCCAATATTAGCGGTAGGAACGACAACAACTAGGGTATTAGAAACTCAGCAGTTTACGAAACCCATCAAAAGAACCAAATCAGGATGGACCAACTGCTATATCGTCCCAGGACGGGACTTCAGAAATACAGACCACTTACTTACTAATTTCCACCTACCAAAATCAACTTTGTTTTTATTAATATCAGCGTTTGGTGGTCCCGCACTGGCTAAAAGGGCTTACAATGAAGCCATCTACCAGAAATATCGGTTTTACAGCTATGGTGATGCAATGCTTTTATTGTGAGGGTAAGACCCTTGGCCAAGATTTGATCAAGTCGTACCAGCACCATCATCTACAACCTGTTTAAAAAATTTACCAGATTTAAAGCGAACAACTTTACGGGCTGAAATTTCAGCTTCTTCCCCAGTTTTTGGATTTCTTCCAACACGCTTTGATTTAGCACGCACTTGAAAAGTTCCGAATCTACGCAAGATAACCGGCTCACCGTGGCCTAATGATTCCTTGATTAGCTCAATTACTGTTTCCACAGCCTCTTCTGCCTTTGCTCTGGATAAACTGGCCCGAGATGAAACCTGATTAATGATATCTTGTTTGGTCATAACCCCTCCTTCAAAAAACAAGCTATTGTTATTTTAAAATGGCTAATTAGTTATATTTTAATTTAAACTTTTCAGGAAAATAACCTGTACCGCCAACCTTCCTGAAAATAGAATTTCCCAAAAAATAACCAAAAAGGATATTTATGGGTAACCCGTATACTTTAAATCGGTAGGAGTACTTTACCACTTAAATTAAAAATATCAATAATATAATCAAGAATTTAACAGAATTNCTCCTTCNTTGAAAACTTCTTATTTTTTTCNTNNCAGGGCCTTGGNANGCNATAAAAAATNAAAAAGAGATAACCATTTATTTAAAAAGGGTTATGNGACAGNNGANCCATNNTTNNGNANTNTTACAAATAAGNAGGTTAGTTTTGGGTGGAGACGATTCGATANACCTGNTCNCCAGNTTTAGCTAGNTTTAATTTTTCTCTGGCAATTTTTTCAATNGCATAAGGATCCGATTTGAGAGATATAATTTCTTCCTGCAGCAAATCATTTTGCCGNCGCAATCCTTTATTTTCTTCTTTCATTTTTACCTGNTCCTGTTCGAAACGGTAAGCATTTAATATTCCATTTTCATGAAAAACAGCCATTACCATAAGCAACATAAAAAAACCGAGGCTGAGTAAAATTATCTTTTGAGAATTGGAGTCAATTTTCATAACATTGTCGTAAATAATTTATTTGCAGAATGTCACGATATCAAGTCAGATTATAAAATACATCCCTTCCTCGATANATTGCTGTGTCCCCAAGGATTTCTTCGATCCGTAAAAGCTGATTGTACTTTGCAGTTCGATCTGTCCTACACAAAGAACCCGTTTTAATTTGTCCTGCATTTACCGCCACAGAAATATCTGCAATACTTGTATCTTCTGTCTCCCCTGAACGATGCGAAATAACCGCTGTGTAACCTGCCCTCTTGGCCATTTCTACAGCATCCAAAGTTTCAGTTAAAGTTCCTATTTGATTTACTTTGATCAGTATAGAATTACCAACGCACTTCTTTATTCCTTTTTCGAGGATTTTTGTATTGGTAACAAAAAGGTCATCTCCAACTATCTGAACCCGATCACCTAGCTTTTCAGTCAATTGCTTCCATCCAGTCCAGTCNTTTTCTGCAAGTCCATCTTCAATACTAATGATAGGAAATTTTNTAGCCAGATCAGATAAATAACCCACCATNTCTNCAGAAGAAAGTTNAATATTATTTTCTGCNGAAAGTGTGTATTTATTTTTTGAATAAATCTCACTGGCGGCAACATCTANAGCAATTAGAATATCCTTACCTATCTTATATCCNGCNCTTTTAACAGCCTTGATTAAAATTTCTATAGCATGTTCGTTTGACTGTAAGTTAGGAGCAAAACCACCTTCATCACCAACTGCTGTATTGAATCCCCCTTTTTTTAAAACCCCTTTTAAATGGTGAAATACCTCGACCCCCATCTGTAACGCAGATGAAAAGCTTTTGGCTCCCACCGGCACAATCATAAANTCTTGGATATCNACATTATTATCTGCATGCGCACCACCATTTAAAACATTCATCATCGGCACAGGNAATTCTTTCGCGTTGCTACCGCCAATATACTGGAATAAAGGTAAATCCAAATCATGCGCTGCAGCTTGAGCAACTGCAAGAGAGACACCTAAGATTGAATTGGCTCCAAGCTTACTTTTATTCTCACTACCATCCATTTCAATCATTAATCGATCTATCAAAACCTGNTCAGTTACTTCAATACCCACAATCTCAGCGGCAATTTTACTATTTACATTTTTAACTGCTTTTTGTACCCCTTTCCCCATGTACATCTTGGCATTACCATCTCTTAGCTCTACCGCCTCTCGAGAACCAGTTGAAGCCCCAGATGGAACTGCTGCTCTTCCCAAAGCACCACTTTCCAGCATTACATCGACTTCTAAAGTAGGATTTCCTCTTGAATCCAGAATCTGTCTTGCATTAACTCCAATAATTTCACTCATAATTTTTCTCTTTTATTAAGCTTGAGCCNCTTTTAAAGCTTTAAAACTTGCCTCAATAGTTTGATCTATTTCTTTATCNGAATGAATTGCAGACATAAAACCTGCTTCAAATTGCGANGGTGCAATATAAATGTTTTCTTCTAATAATCCATTAAAATAGCGCTTAAAAAATTCTGTGTCACAGGTTTTTACAGATTCAAAATTTTCAACTACCTGCCCTGTAAAAAAAGTAGAAAACATCGATCCNACACGAGTAAAGTGAACCGGAATTCCCAACTCCCTTGTGTTTTTCTCCAAGCCGCTACACAATCTCTTTGATTTTTCCTCCAATAAGTCATAAACATTNTGTTCGGACAATAAACTCAGCATAACATTACCGGCGGCCATTGCGAGTGGGTTTCCCGATAATGTACCTGCCTGATAAACTGAACCGACAGGGGAAATTCCATCCATCACTTCTTTACTACCCCCATAAGCACCTACAGGAAGACCTCCTCCAATAATTTTACCCAAACAAGTTATATCAGGTATAACTCCAAGAAGTTTTTGTGCCCCACCTAAAGAAACTCTGAATCCTGTAATTACTTCGTCAAATATTAAAAGAGCCCCTGCCTTCTTCGTTTCTTCGCGAAGTGTTTCCAAAAAACCTGGTTTGGGAGGAATAACACCCATGTTCCCTGCAATAGGTTCGACAATTAAAGCTGCAATTTCAGAACCTTCTTTTTGAAATAAATTAATAACTGCATTCGCATCATTAAAAGGAAGGTTCAAAGTTTTTTCGGCTAAACTAGCAACAATTCCAGGACATTCTGGNGTTCCCAGCGAAGCCAAACCTGAGCCTGCCTTAACCAAAAGGCTGTCCCCATGGCCATGATAGCATCCTTCAAATTTAACAATCTTGTCGCGACCGGTTAAACCGCGCGCTAGCCTTAAGGCACTCATTACAGCTTCAGTNCCAGAACTAACCATGCGTACCATTTCTATAGATGGAACCGCATCNATCACTTTTTCGGCAAGTTCAATTTCCAGTTCAGTCGAAGCTCCATAACTGGTGCCCAATTCAGCTTGCCGAGAAATTGCCTCAACAATTCTTGGATGGGCATGTCCGAAAATTAAAGGTCCCCAAGAGCCGACATAGTCAATATACTGATTTCCATCAACATCAGTAATTTGCGAGCCTTTAGCACTCTTAATAAATATTGGATCGCCCCCTACCGCATTGAANGCCCTAACCGGGCTATTCACTCCGCCCGGCATTACTTTTTTTGCTCTTGGATATAAAAGACTAGAGTTTTCCTTTTTCATTTATTCAGCCAAATAGGATAGAAACATCTTCTTTAAATTTTTCTGGAATTTTTTTTGGGTCCGTAACCACCGCATGCTTGCTAGCTTCAGAACAACCACAAGGCCCAATATTCTCTAACATGGGNACCAACTCGTTTATAACCTTTTGAGCNCTATCTACATTTTTATGCATAATCTCGAGAACNGCTTCCAAAGTGACTGCTTCCTCTTCTATGTGCCAGCAGTCAAAATCCGTAATCAATGCCAAAGTCGAGTAGCACAACCCTGCCTCGCGAGCAAGCTTAGCTTCTGTGACATTTGTCATACCTATCACATCAACTCCCCATTCCCGATACAAATTCGATTCAGCACGCGTTGAAAACTGTGGCCCTTCTATACAAATATAAGTACCACCTCTATGCACAAAAGCACCCGCCTTTTCTGCTGCCTGAAANAGTATATTTCCGGTTAAAANACACGTAGGATCTGCCAAACTTACATGGCCCACCATCCCTTTCGCAAAAAATGTACTTATACGCCGGTGAGTACGATCAATAAATTGATCCGGTACCAAAAAATGACCNGGAAGATATTCTTCTTTCATGCTACCTACAGCACTCACAGAAATAATCTTCTCCACACCCATTTTTTTCATAGCAAAAATATTGGCTCGAAAATTGATTTCAGAGGGAGGAATAAAATGTCCCACACCATGACGTGGTAAAAATGCTATTTTTGTGCCTCGTAAAGTCCCAACAATTATTTCATCAGATGGCGGACCGTAAGGAGTATCAAAAGCTACTTTTTCGGTAACCTCCAATCCTTCCATTTTATACAACCCACTGCCCCCAATTACGCCAAGAAGTTTTTCTGACATCAATACTCCCTTTTCCGAAAAAAAGAAAAATTAGCTATTAAAATATCTTTTAACAAAATGTTNACTGANTTTTTTAAAAGTTATAATTGAGATGGATGGTGTGCCCAAAAAAATTAATTAGGAGACTGGAGGTTTTCAGTTCTGGATTCTTTTGACATAAACATATCCGATTACATTTACTTTTACTTTTACTGAAAAGGTCGTATTAAAAAAACCGTAACCTACTATTTTTTTATATACTTATGCCAATTCAATGTCAAGTGGGGAAGCAAAAGCAAAGGNAGTATCNGGCCTCATCTTATCGGCGAGAAANGAGTAATTCAGCAATTTGNACGGCATTAAGTGCNGCTCCTTTTCTTAAATTATCAGAAACCACCCAAAGGTTTACGGCTCGTTCACAAGAAATATCGTCTCTTATNCTNCCAACAAATACCTCGTTTTTATCTTCCCCTTCAATNGCCAGCGGGTATTCATTATTCNGGGGATCATCAACAACACTGATTCCCGATTGAGCCTTNAGAAGTTCTTTTACTGCTGATCCGGTAATCGGACCTTCTGTCTCAATATTCAAGGCCTCAGAATGAGAGTAAAAAACAGGTACCCTTACAGTTGTTGGACAGACTTGGACGGAATCATCACCTAAAATTTTCCTAGTCTCATTGACCATTTTTATCTCTTCTTTGGTATAACCATTTTCTAAAAATTTATCTATATGTGGCAGGCAGTTAAATGCAATTTGATGAGGATAAACATTAACTTTTACTTCATTACCGCTGAACAAATCTCGGGTTTGATTTTTTAACTCATCGATGGCTTTTTGTCCCGAACCGGAAACAGACTGATAGGTAGAAACCACTACCCTTTTAATCTTAAATTTCTCATGAATAGGCTTCAAAACCATCACCATTTGAATGGTTGAGCAATTGGGATTCGCGATGATNCCAGGGTTGTCGCCAATAGCATCCGAATTCACTTCGGGAACCACAAGTGGTATATCTTTCTCCATACGGTATGCACTGCTATTGTCAATCACAACACAATTCGATTTGACAGCAGCAGGAGCAAATTCTCGACTGATTCCAGCACCCGCNGAAAAAAGCGCGATATCCATATTCACAAAAGAANTTTGCCGCAATTCTTCAACGGCAATTTTTTCACCTTTAAACTCTAAAAATTTTCCCGCAGAGCGGNTTGATGCCAATAGCTTAAGATCATCTACGGGAAAGTTTCTTTCCTCTAAAATTGCCANCATTTTTCTACCCACTGCNCCGGTTGCACCTGCAATTGCAATATGGTATTTCTCATTTTTCCTTAACACTNTATCTTCTCCAGTTCAGCGACTACCAAATCACCCATCTCTTNNGTTCCTACTTGCTTCATACCATCCGACATAATATCCGAGGTTCNNACCCCTTGGCCAAGCGTCGATTCTACCGCCNTTTCAATCCATGTATTCGGCTCTTCCATATTTAGCGAATATTTGAACAACATTCCCACTGATAAGATGGTGGCCAAAGGATTTGCAAGATCTTTCCCAGCAATATCAGGAGCACTTCCATGAATAGGTTCATACATTGCATATTTTTCACCCAGACTTGCTGAAGGCAACATGCCAATCGACCCAGTCAACATAGAAGCCTCATCACTCAAAATATCGCCAAACATATTAGTCGTGAGAATGACATCAAATTGTTTGGGGTTACGAACCAATTGCATAGCNCAATTNTCCACATACATATGTGATAGTTCCACATCAGAGTATTGGGNATGCAGTTTNGTNACCACTTCGCGCCAGAATCCGGTAGCTTCCAAAACATTAGCTTTATCAACCGAGCAAACCTTNCCATTTCTCTTCTTTGCTACATCAAAAGCTATTTTTCCAATCCTCTGTATTTCTGGTTCAGAGTAAACAAGAGTATTAAACCCATACCTAAGGCCTTTATCATTAGTACCAATCCCACGAGGCTCTCCAAAATAAATCCCTCCAGTCAATTCCCGGACAACCAGAAGATCCAATCCATCTACCACCTCNGGCTTCAGAGTCGATGCATCCAACAAAGCAGGAAAGATCCTAGCTGGACGCAAATTAGCATAGAGCCCCAAACTAGATCGAAGGCCTAGNAAAGCCCGTTCAGGTCGCAAGGAAAAATCTATTGCTTCCCATTTTGGACCACCCACAGCACCTAACAAAACCCCATCAGCCTTTTTAGCTATATCCAGTGTCGCATCAGGCAAAGGATGGCCCGTCTCTTCATAAGCCGCTCCCCCAACTAATGCTTCGTTCAAATTTATCTTTAAACCTAGTTTCAGTTCGATTATTTTAATAACTTTTATTGCTTCGGNAATCACTTCGGGTCCAATTCCATCTCCCGGAAAAACAGCAATGTTAAATTCAGTTTTCATCTACAGGCAAACTCCTCATAATCCATTATATTGCTAAGTATCCNAAACCAGCGGTAATATTAACATGCAGAAGCCTTTCGAAGCTAAAGTATGTTGTAAAAAATAATATTTACACTATTATATTCGCCGGANATNAAACTCAAANAAAACGACCCATGATTAATAGTAAAAGAGTTTGCGTTGTGATGCCNTCCTACAACGCTGAAAAAACCCTGCAAAAAACCTACGATGAAATCCCAAAAAATATCGTGGATGAAATNATACTTACAGATGATGCCAGCAAGGACCGNACAGTAGAGGTTGCAAAAAGTTTAGGAATTAAAACTTTCGTACATAATCAAAATAGAGGTTATGGAGGCAATCANAAAACCTGTTATAAGGCTGCATTAGATTTAGATGCCGATATAACCATCATGCTGCACCCCGATTATCAGTACACACCAAAACTTATAACTGCTATGGCTTCTATGATTGCAGAGGGTGTATTTGATGCAGTTATTGGATCACGTATTCTTGGCAATAAAGCCATGAAGGGGGGAATGCCGATTTATAAATATGTATCTAATAGGTTGCTTACTTTAATGGAAAATACAATAATTCAGCAAAAACTATCCGAATATCATACCGGATACCGAGCATTCAGCCGAAAAGTTTTAGAAACTATTCCCCTTTTAGATAACTCTGATGACTTTGTATTCGATAACCAAATGCTTTGCCAAATCTTATACTTTGGATTTGAAGTAGGGGAAGTTTCCTGTCCCGCACTTTATTTTGATGANGCCTCATCTATAAGTTTNAGNCGCAGTGTNTCNTACGGATTGGGNGTTGTNCAGACTTCGCTAAAATATGCCNTGGCAAAAAGNGGAATAGGCCATTTCAAAATTTTCAATCCAAATGGTAGAAAACTTTTATAATTATCGAATCAATAAGATACTCTAATCAAGCAAAGCCCTTGAGCTGGGGCCGTAGGACCAGCAATTCTTCGGTTACGGGCCAAAAGAATAGTTTTCACCTGTCTCGCGGGAATATTTTTCCGGCCTACATGAACTAGAGTTCCCACCAGATTTCTCACCATATGTTTTAAAAACCCTTTCCCTTCAAACTCTAGTTGAAGAAAACCTTCCTCCTTGAAAATTTCAACCCTATTTAAAATTCGGATCGGAGTTTTTGCATTGCAGTTGCCTGCCCGAAAAGATGTGAAATCGTGCTTCCCCACAAAATATTTTGCAGCTCTGCGCATAGCGGCTACATCGAGATTATGAGGAATAAACCAGGAGCGACGATAATTTAGAGCAGAAGGATAATTACGGTTTAATATCGTATAGCGATAAAGTTTTCGTTTTGCCAAGCCTCTAGCATTAAACGACATAGGGACTTTCCGAACATCTTTAATTGTGATATCAAGTGGAAGATGACTGTTCAAAGCAAACATGAACTCAAACGTTTTCATCTTTGATTCCGTCACAAAATGTGCAGGCATCGCTTCTGCATGAACCCCCGCATCAGTACGCCCGGAACTTAAAATCGTAGTTTTAGTTTTAGTAATTTTACTAAGTGCTTTTTCTACTAACTCTTGTACAGAAGTTCCATTTTTTTGTATCTGCCAGCCGCAGTAACTAGTACCTTCATATTCAATTATAAGAAGATATTTTTTTTTCATGGAATTATGAAACCAAAATAAGAAAAGCCTTGCAACTGATCAACACGTTTTCTCCAATTTTCATTAACCTATTAATTAGTTTTAATGTCCCATTAAAACAGCTGAATAAGGCCGGATCGTGGCAAGCAACAAATCATCTTGGGTTCGCGTAATACCCACGTAAATCATATTTCTACTTTCTTCTCGTTTCTTTGGGTAATTTTCTTCATCTGGTTCCACCAAAGCAACTGAATCAAACTCCAATCCTTTCACTTGATGTATATTAGTGACAAGAACCCCAGGTTCAAATGAAAACTGATCTCTATGACCTAGTCGAACTTCACCTGGTAAATATGCTTCCATTTCCTCTTTTATCTCCATCGCCTGTTTCGGATAACGACAAATCAATGCAATTAATTTATTGGGGTCGACGCGTAACAATCCTCTCGACCAATCGACAAGGGTTTCAATAAGATCTATATAATTTTCACTTTGGTGCCAAATCGGATCAGGCCCTGTTCTACCCTCCACTTTTTTAGGATCGCCTGCTACTTTATGAGCTAGTGTCATTATAGGCACTGTACAACGAAACGAAACTTCCAATTGAATAATGGCATCATCATCTAATCCCAGATATTCAACCACTTTTTCCCAACCTATAAATTTTCTTGCAAAAAGAATTTTCTGTGCGATATCCCCTACTATGGTTACCTGGCGTTTATTACTGACAGAATCCATCATAATCGCGAATTCAACTGGACCAAAATCCTGAGCTTCATCGATGACAATATGATCCAGCAAAACTGTTCCACCATGACCATCTGGCAAACCGCCATTTTTAATCTGGATCAATCTAAGAATTAATGACATATCGAAATAATCGAGATTCTTTTTAAGACGGTTCTTTTCTGTTAAACGCTTTAGGTAATCGAGATTGGAGGCAAGCTTGGAATCAGATGGTAGATATTTTTTCAAATGGTCCGTATCAGACAGCAAATCATATAAATCCTGTAAATAATCTTCCAAGTTAGAAATTTGTTTTTTAATAAACCCAAGTTTCTGTTTTTTTTCTGCATCAGGGATTTTGGAGGTTTTTATTTCATAACTAAAATCTCTTAACCTTGGCAATATTGGCTTATCTTTACTTTTTGTCCAATTTTCCTGGTAAGGCGGTCGCGTTGCAAACTGTTTTTTGATTTCTTCATTAACAGTTATAGTTTGTTTTTCGACCCAAGCGGAAAGAGCCCTCAATATTTCTTCAGAGAATTTTATTTCTTCAATAAATGAAGGAATATTAAGAAATTTAAAAAAGAGCTGACCCCGAACAGATTTACGAATAATAGATAAGGCAAAACTATTAAAGGTGGTGGTTTGAACTCCATCTATGCCCATTGAAGGCAGAGTAGCACTAACATAAACGGCTAGTGATTTGTTCATAACAATCACACGAGTTTTTTCGGCTTTAACATTGGAGTTTTTTTCATGAAGCAACCAGGCCAGGCGATGAAGGGCAACCGTAGTTTTACCTGAACCTGCAGAACCTTGTATTATAACTGGGCGCTCGGGATCAGTAGTGATCAATTCAAATTGTTCTTTCGTAATCAAAGATAGGATACTGGGCAGACTTTTCGATTTTGAATGTAAACCACGCGAGCGATGAGCGGCTATTTCTGAATCGACATCCAGCTTTTCCCAGCCCAATTCCGTGCGCCGAAAAACTCCTTCAGGTGAATCTATTTGCAATAATTGACCATTTTCTACTTTATAAGATCGCCTAAGCTGAATTTTTCCACTTCGCTCCCTTTTATTAATGACCTCGAAAAACTCTTCACCCTGTTTATAGTTAAAATATAAGGCAGCGATGGGACCATTGCGCCAATCCACAATACCTGCATCGATATTACTTTTTTTACCAATCAAAAATGATACTTCACTACCATCATCTTCTAGCGTTGAAACTCTTCCAAAATATGGCTCATGGATCAACTCCAATAATGCCTTATCACTATTCTTACGAATATCCATGATGGAATGTGCGACGGCTTCATCAGAGATGAGAGGCTGTCTTTCTTCATCATTCCATTCATTAACAACTTGCTTTGTCAATTCTCTTGCAACTTGATTAGCATTGATCTTTGCGTTTTGCGCAATAGGCAACTGTTTACATAGAGATTCCAGCGTAGTTTCGAGAAGTTCTTCCTCTTTTTTAATATAAGCTTTTTCTTCTTCTGTTAAAGACATGGATGTTCCGTTTGGTTATATTTATCTTATCTGGCGATAAAGCACCGATGAACCCGTTAATGTAAATGAGTGGAATAGACAAGGTCAACCAAAATTTTCTTAAATAGATAAAAACATTTTTTGAGGGAGTTCCTGAAATTATGAAAAATAAAGAAATACTTTGAAAAAGAAAGGATTTCATTTATTATGAATTATCCAAAAGGCATCAGATAAAATTAATTTTGAGCAATAATGAGGAGTTTTTTTGATGAAAACGTATGAAGATTTGGAAGGTGATGGTGGATCTAATATCATCGGTCAGGTCGTTCAACTGGGAGAAAAACTACGATTCCGTCTAGACAAAATAAAACATAAAGTTGCCCTCATGAGCGGGAAAGGCGGCGTGGGTAAAAGCTCCATCACAGCCAATATTGCTTCATGTCTTGCTGATCGCGGCTACAAAGTCGGTATTCTTGATGCAGATCTGAATGGTCCCAGCATCGGACATTTATTAGGTGTGGGAAATGATCAAAAACTTGAAACAAAAGACAATGGTGTCGAACCAGGAAATGGCTACCAAGGAATAAAAATCATGTCGATGGACATGCTTTTGAAATCCGCCGATACACCGGTAATGTGGACCGAAGAAAACGATGCTACTGCTGTATGGGTAAGCACTATGGAGTCTACTGCCATTCGCGAATTACTTGCTGACACAAACTGGGGTGTATTGGATTACCTTTTAATAGATATGCCTCCAGGTAGTGACCGCATCGATAATATTCGATCTCTCATCCCGGAATTAGCAGGAGCAGTTGAAATAACAATTCCCTCAATGTTATCACAGCATATCGTCACAAAATCTATCACTAAAAACAATAAAATGGGTGTACCAATTATTGGTTTGGTAGAAAATATGGCAACTTATATATGCCCGCATTGCGAAAAAGAAGGTAAATTGTTTGAGGGTGAAGATGTGCAAAAATTGACGGAAAGAAAAGAGATTCCTTACATTGGTAAGATCCCTTTCGATACCCGGGTATCACAAAGTAAATCCGGGAATCTTTTCTATGCTGAATTTAAAGATTCTATTACCGGCAAAGCGATTGCTGGAACTGTTGACAATATAGAAAATTTTATCAAAAAGTAGTCTAGACAGGAGGCGTAATGAAATTCCTTTGTATTCCTTGTGATGTCAAAATGGAAGTACAGGTAGATGGCATCATGCCTGAAGAAAAACAAAACCTTGCTATGAAGTTTAAGTGCAAAAAGTGTGGACATAGCATAGCCATGCTCACCAATAAATTTGAAACTGAATTCGTTAGCAAACTCGGTGTCGAAATGGGAGGCCCATCAGATATCAGTAAATCCCCGATGGCAGCTGTTAGTTCGTCTCTTGCACAAGCAAAAGAAGAACTAAAAAGCACCGATCCGGAAGATGATCTGATTTGGACCGAGGAAGCAGAACAGCGAATCAAGAAGGTTCCCTTCTTTGTTCGAGGTATGGCCAAGAAAACCGTAATCAATTTTGCTCTCGAAAAAGGTGCTACTACCATTGATGCGAAACTTATGGACGAAGTTCGAGAAAAAGTAGGAATGTAGTAGCAAAATCTGGATTTACGATAAGAAGGAAAACGGTGGCCAGGTTTTGGAGATAAACCAAAACCTGGCTAAGTACTCTGGAGGAGACCTCGCAAATAAACCCCTTCCCTAGGGGTCACAACTTATATTAAATACTTAGAAAGAAACATCCCACTGTAAGCGGAAACGATTTTCCTCAAATGTATTGTTGAGAGAACCATCCTTCAAAGTTAAAATGGAATAATCCGCAGTAATTTTGTTACCGTGTCCAGCAATGAAGTAATTGGCAACCCAAGTATACTCTTGTCTTTTATTGTCTAAAGAAGTATTGCTATTATCCGGTTCGTTAACAAATGCATACCTGAAACCCAGTTCTAATTCTTCTGGAATGGATGGGTTAATTTCATTTAAAAAGTAACCTGCCTGAACATATGCCCCGTCAAATTTATGCGTTAAATTAGTTTCATCATCTTGAATCTCTTTCCAATGATATTCATGTTGTAACGAGAAACCTTGATATTTGTAAGCAACTTCAAATAAGTACTGATCAATTTCATATCTGTCAGGATTGCTAGTATCTGCAGCAACTGAATCTAACGATCCGCAACCCGATGAACTCCATTTGGTACAGCTACCCTTGTTTCCAGCCCAGGCACCGGCAATGGACAAGCCGGCCTTTTTATGGCGTTTAACATCCGATTGTCTCCATTTCAAATCTACACCCAAGGGATTCCACTGGATACGTGCCATTTTCATCATATTTTTATTGTTATTGTTTACTGAACGACCTTCACCATTAAAGATACCCGTATAATATCTGAAATCTGCAGCGGTTCCTTTATTCAAACGACCCTTAAGTAAGACACCTACTTGTCGATCGATTGTAAAAACTTCATTTACAATGGAACGCTCTACAAATTGTTGTCGTCCTGAAGAGTCAACACGTTCCCGGTTGTAATTGATTTTCCATTGACCAAGCCGGAAGCCCAACCACTCATAAGGCTGAACATCAAGCCGCCAATCAATAACTCTTGCGGTAGAACTGTGAGATTCGCCGGTGATGGACCGTGAAGGCTGCAAATCAATTTCAAAATAATACTTTACATATTTATAGCCATGTCCACCAATTTTCATACGGACCCGACGCAGTTCAAAATTATTTATTGACTCTCTACCCTGAATTTCATCCTCATTTGTGGGGTCACCCCGGCGAGGTGTCTGAAACCTCATTTGAGCTCGCCATTGAAGGTTAGTTGAAAACTTACCGTCCTGCGATTCATAATGAAATCCCTTTTTATGGTAGTAGGGGTTTTTAGTGCCTTGTTTTTTTACTCCGTGGGCATCAAAGGATTTATCTTTTAATTTAGGCATACCCTTCATTAATTTCTCCACCTTTTCTTCCAGGGCTTTAACCTTATCCGCAGTAACTTCTTCTGAATGAGCCAAAGCCAAAGAAGGAATCAATAAAAAAATTAATCCTATTACCAAACGCATCTCAAACTCTCCTATTTTGAAAAATTGATTTTTATTAACTGGGTCCAAGATATAATTTTTAGTTCGTTTTAAGATAAGGGTGAAGTTATAAAATTATAAATATTTTATAAAGAAGCCTAAAACACTAAAATAGGTTCAATATTAGGATATTATGAGGCTATGCATACAGGAGTTAAGGAAATCAGCATATAAAATTTTAAAATGTAAGCGGTTGTAAAATTATTGAATAGATTTATTAGATACTAGCTTAAGAAAAGGCGGATTAGTTGAAGTTACATGTTAAACAAGTTTACCTAAAAATATTGCGCCAGGAATCTTAAAGC
>NZYH01000034.1 GCA_002697825.1 Nitrospina sp.
CCTACTGGCTCGATTGTGAGTCCCGCGATTCAGATCCAAAAAGGTATGAGAAACAGTTTTAAAAAAACTTGTTACCTTAAATTTTCAAGAATTAGCATTTTTATTCATTTTTTTTCATATGCTTTGACGGTTGGTTTATTTTGATTGGTTTGCAAAGTTCGCCTAAAGAGTCTTTTGAGTTGGCCAAACCAGACAATATTTTAGAGATCTTTCTAGGTTAGCTATAGCAATCTAATAAAACTCCTACAATGGTTCTTCCTAGGTTAATTTCAACAAGACATTACACGTTTGAATGGCGCTTGAAATGTGGTAGCTTATTAATATCCTTTGAAGATCGGTGATATCCACATTATTATTCCGGTTGCAAGGGTTTGTGGTTACCTTTTTATATTGGGAAACTGTTTATTTCTGATTCCTTAAGTAATTTGAGGCCTATAAGTGAAATCGCCCTTTTTGCCGGTTTGGATGATAGTTTTCGTTTTGATGATGGTATCAGTATCGAGCCCAGTTTTGGCAGCAGGTAAAAGTGCTGTCATAAAGAAATCGGATAGCTCAGTAGAAATTCCCAAAGAACCGGGATGGAATCACCCCTCTTATCGAGGGTGGGAATCGATGAGCGTTCCAGGTCTCGTCGCGACGTATTATGATTTGGATTTGGATAGCCANCTAGATTACATGGTCATCCGTAAAGTTATCCGTAAGGCTTCTGCTGAGGAAACTACAATTGAAAAAGCAATCGAGGTTGCGAAATTTGATGATTTGAGCGTGTTTTTTTCGCATCCCGTTGTATATTTTACAAACCGCAATCCATTATTTTATTGTATGGGTGTGGATTACAGACGCAATTGCCAAGAAACCTGGGTAGACATTGCGGAAGANGGTTTAAANGGTAATGAAGAAAATTATACATTGTCAACCCCGAGNCTTGGGGTTCGGTAATAAGAAAAATNATATTTTATTATTTNTCATTCTTTTTGCTTTGGTGTNGACGCCATTTACNGCTCACTCCCATGTTAAGCATGAGGGTGACTCTGGTGAAAGTGTAAATCTACCCCAAAGCCAAAACGATTTATTGCGGCTTGGTACTACGGTTTACAAGCANATGTGCGTATTTTGTCACGGAGAAGATGGTAATGGAGGTGGAAAAGCCATGGCNTATCTTTATCCATGGCCAAGAGATTTTAGGAAAGGGGTTTTCAAATATCGAACCACCCCTTTCGGCTCGCTTCCACAAGATAAGGACATTTACCGAACTATTTCCCGGGGCATACCTGGGACCGCAATGCCGGCATGGGGTGGAGCGTTGTCGGAAAATGAGATTAAGGGNGTTNTCCAATATATTAAATCGTTCTCAAANCGCTTTGCTAAGGAAAAGCCAAAAGATCCCATTGTTTTGAGCGATCCGCCAGTCAGTGATGCGGAGTCGATCAAAAGGGGGCATACGATTTATCAGGAAGTGCGTTGTGCACGTTGTCATGGGACCGACCTTAAAGGGGACGGTGAAATTGCTGATGAACTCTATGATATATGGGACCATCGTATTTTTATTTATGATTTGACGGATCCTAATAGTTATAAGTTTGGGTTTGATAAAAAAGATTTATATTTGATTCTAACTACGGGGATTGATGGAACCCCAATGAAGGCCCATAACCATTTGGAAGATAAAGANCGCTGGGACCTGGCCTCATTCATTGAATCAAAAATTAAAAAGGAGATACATAAACCAGCTGAATATGAAATTGATCTAAAAACNCATGTCATAGATGATGAGATCGACATGGATCCGGGNAATCCTTTGTGGGATTCGATTGAGGTGCAAAACGTTCATACTATGCCGCTCAACGCCCGTAGAGACCCGATAGATGAAATTCATTTTCAGTCTGTAATGAACGATGAGGGAATTGCTTTTCGTTTGCAATGGGAAGACCCGCAGCCGGATCGTACTTCNAGCAGGCATCAAGATTTTAAAGATGCTATTGCCATGCAGTTTGCTTTAGGGGAAGTGTTGTTGCACAAGCATGGCCACAATGANCCATTCTTTGGTATGGGAGACCGTAGCAAAGTGGTTAATATCTGGCAATGGCGGGCAGATTGGCAAACAGAAATAGAAACAAAAGAAAAATTGGAATATGCTACTCAAGGGCTGGATTTAGATACCATGATCTTTGGTGGTGAAGTCAACCCTGTGGATTCATTGAATCCATTTAGGGATGTTCCGGTAGAAGAATTGAATGCCGAAGGCTTCGGAACACTAACACCNCAACCNCAGACNAANCAGAATGTTCTTGGAAANGGTGTTTGGAAAGATGGNAAATGGAGTGTAGTATTTTTTCGTACTTTGGATACGATTAATAAATGGGACATCCGTTTTCAACGGGAAATACCTGTATTAGTCGCATTTGCAGTTTGGGATGGAAAGCATCAAGATCGGAATGGTCGTAAGGTTATTTCGATGTGGCAAAGGTTGCAAGTTCCGTTGTCTGAAGATTAATCCCTCCAAAAGGAGGAGGTAATTTTTGCCAACGGTTCCAAGTGTTTTGACCAGATAATATTGAGATTGTTTTCTGGGCTCTGTACTGTGGAATTGTTAATTTTTTTAAAAACTCGCAAAAAATAATTTGGAGATTGGTTTCATGTCAGAAGAAGAGGAAATAGAGGAGGCAGAATCGGAAGATGCGCTAAGCGTATCTGAAGATGATGAGATAGATCTCGATGAAATGGAAGATGAAGAAGAGCCGCCTGAAGAAGAAAAGGAGGTCGGTGCATATATGGTTATCGGGCAGGGGGATTTTTCTATGTCCCAATCTAACAGGGGTGCGGATGACCCCGGGGACAATACTTTAAGCGANCCCCAGTATNTTNCTAAATTTGGNGATATGTTGTTNATCTCTGATNGGGGTAACCANCGTGTNGTGATATGGGAACAGTTTCCNGAAGAAAATGGTGAGCCNTGNTCTNTGGTTNTNGGNCANGANGATTTNGCTGACTGTTTNGAAAATCGTGGNATGACNACNACTCTNGANGAAATGACTTCAGGCTTGGGTGATGAATCTCTGGATGGTTTTACTATCAGTAAAGCAGAAGAAGATACTATTTCCCAGCCAGCCGGAGTTCAGGTAATCGATGGCAAACTTTATGTTGTAGATAGTGGAAATCACCGTATCCTTCGCTGGTCAGGGATTCCTACTGAAGATGGTGAAGCGCCAAGTTTAGTTTTAGGGCAGGATAACCTTGATGACAACGAGGCCAACCGCCGAGGTTTTGTTGGATCCGGGTCGTTGTTTTTTCCCATGGGTGTCAATTCCAGTGACGATCAGCATATTTTTGTCGCCGATAAAGATAACCATCGTGTTTTGTTATGGAATAAAATTCCTTTTAGCGATGGTTGGAATGCCGATGTGTCTCTGGGACAAAGAGGTATGGATGAACGTTGGCCGAACCAGGGGGAGTTTGATAATGTCGGCTCAGACACGCTTAGTTTTCCTACAGGCGTTTTTTTCGATGCTGAACGCGAAAAAGTTTTTGTAGTTGACCAAGGAAACCACCGAGTTTTAATTTGGAATAAACTTCCTCGGGAAACCGGAGTGGCCGCAGATGTGGTCATTGGACAAAAAGATTTTTTAAGTCGAGACCCAAACTCGGGAAAAGGCGCAAATCGCGCTTGTCAGGAAGGCTTATATTTTCCTACAGATGTGGTGTGCGGAGAAATGGGTTTATTCATTTCGGATACGGGTAACAATCGCGTTTTATATTGGAAAGAAGTTCCTACTGAAAACGGACAGCTTCCAGATTTAGTCATAGGGCAAACCAGCTTTAATGACAATAAAGCCAATCGTGGTGTGGAAGGCGAAGCCACGGCAAGTACTTTGGACGATCCGTTTGGATTGCTGCTTCTTGAAGAAGAGGAAGAAGATGAAGGCCTTCGAGAAATACCCATGCCGGAGGATGATGAAGATGACGATGAAACAGCTTTGGCAAATACAGAAGAGGTAGATGAAGAAGAACCTCAGCCTAAGTTTAAACTTTTTATTGCTGACCGAGGAAATTCGCGTGTCTTAATCTGGGATGAGTTGCCTTATCCTAAAGAAGAAGAAAAGGCCGATGATGAATTTGAGGAACTTCAGGTTGATGATGAAAATTTGTTGATTGGTGATGATGATGACGACGAGTTTTTTGAGGATGAGGAAGAAGATGTCCCGCCGGGAGAACTTCCTTCTGCTTAGAAGACCCTTATGCTTAGTAAGAAACTCTGAAACTATATAGTAGGTGATGGCGGCTTGCGTAAGAATTACGCAAGCCGTTTTATTTTTTATGGGAATTATTATGCCTAAAGTTCTTATTATCCAGGCTAGTCTCAATCCTCAATCCAAAACTGCAGTTGTAGTGCGTGAGGCTGAAAAAATTTTAATTAGTTTGGGCGGGATCGACTGTCAGATTCTCGACCTTAGATCTTTTGATATGCAATTTTGTGATGGGCGTAAATTAGTAGATTACAATTTAGATACACAGAAAGTCTTTCAGATGATAAACGAGGCAGATGGATTTATTATTGGAATGCCGGTTTATTGCTATTCTGTTTCTGGACCCTTAAAAAACTTGATCGATATCACTTCCCCTGCTATGGAGAAAAAAGTTGCGGGTATTCTATGTACTACAGGAAGCTCGATGTCCTTTCTAGCCTCGTCGGACCTTGCAAAAATCCTCGCCTATGAATCCCATGTTTTGTCTGTTCAACCTGTGGTGTGCACCAGTTATGAAGACTTTAAAGATGGAAAACTGGAAAACAGAAAAGTTAAAGAAAAACTCAAAAGCATGATCGGGGTTCTCCTCAACTATTTAAAAAGCTGAGCAGTTAGACGGATTATTGACAATAGGGAGGGATTCCTTCTTCGACATGGATGCCTGCTTTTCCAGCTTTTAAATTCTCGTGGTTTTTTGTGATTCCTGAAGCAAGTGTTTTCATAGATGTTTCCATTTTATCCATAATTTGTTGTGGGCTATCAGTTAAAACATTACCGAACTTAGGTTGGCATTTCAAATTTCCGACATCGCAACAAGGTGTCATCTCTCCATTTTGCTGAATGGTCATAATATCAATCGAACCGCGTGCTGCGGGGCACCCTATCAAATATTTATCGCGAGGAAACGGTAGCGATGTCATCGCACGATAACCGTTTTTATCAACGTCAAAAGCAGGTAAAAGGCTAACACCAAAAATGAATTCAGGCCGGCTGGCAAATGCTTCGGTATCTCCCATGTGCGTAGTAAAAATTTTTTCATCGCAGTTAGGATGTTCTTCTGTCAGGGTTGATATTTTTTTGGAGTAGTTTTGGAGTAATTCTGAAACATGTTTGATTCCCTTGTCTTGAAAAAAATCATGCAGCAGGCCAATTTGATTTTTTAAATCGGTTAAGGATTCATACACAACGTTCACAATAAGTTTGTTCTGTATTTCCAGCATTTTTTCGAGAAAAAGTTTTTGCGAACTTTCCCACACCGTGGGGTAAAGTGTAATATCAACCCTTGCGTTTAATTTCATTATTTTTACTAGCCTAGACCAGCGTTTTGATTTTTCTGAAAGAATATCTAGATTGGTATGAAGACATACATGTGGAGTGACGGTTTGAAAAATCTTGCAAATCTCTACGATATCCGGGTTTTGTGATGCTTCACCACCGGTTAAATTAATTTCTTGTTGCGCCAGGGTATTGAGCACTTCAATTTTTTTAATTTTTTCAGCCATACTGCGAGCCTGACCCACAGTAAGATGCCAATCAGAAACCGGGTGTTCCATCAATGGTTCATAAACGTGGCAGGTAATACATTCGTCACGGTTATAGCGATTGCAACTTGTTTCGACAAAGATGCTGAGCACGCAGGGACTCCAGAAAAATTTAATTGCTATGCTAGGTTATCAGATTTTAGCAATGATATTAATCTTTGAATTTAATGTGGATGAAGGAAACCGGAGGCGGAGGGGATTGAAAAGAAGCTGAGAGATCTTTTTCTCTATAGCCCAGTTTTCTTAAAGGTTTCAGGGCAGTGAAAACTTCTTCTTTGGTAACATATGCAACAGTATCGGGAACACCACGTGCGCTAAGACTTTTGGCCAGTTGTGAAATTAGTTTTCGTTGCTTTTTAGGTGTGCCTGGCATAGATGGGTATTCGAGTTTGCCAGAGTAGGGGCTGTGATAAACGGAATTCAGGGCCTGCAGGGTGCGAAGCATTAAAATGTCGCGATCCCATCCAGGCATTTGAGCAACTTGGGGATGATTTTGTACCAGATCGACGACCCCCACTACTTCTGATTCGAGGCTGCGTTTTACATACTCATTCTGATATTCCTTGTGTACTTCCGAAAGACCAATCTCACGCCCAACTTCTTCCAGTAAAGGAAAATTCACCATAAAGGTATATTGTCCACCATATAAATTGAAGTAGGGGCGCCCCTCGTGATTTAGATCTTTCAATTCCAACATTCCATAATCGAATCCGGTGTATCCTAGACTGTCTTCGACGAGGAGTTCTTTTGCCTTTCTTAATGCTGCAAAGGCACCAATGTTGATGGGCATGGGTATTCCATCTGCAAGATTATTACAATGGTTTAATAGTGATTTTGAAAAAGGCCAGTCATTGAGATCCACCCTCTGAAAATCACGCTCCCAATGAATAGCATCTAGAAACCAGGGCAACTGAGCAAGACCATCTAGGTCTTTATTTTGAAATTGGTTTAGAAAGGTTGTTTCGTCTACATTTAAGAAGTCAGCAGGGAGGTAAGGGCAAAGATATTCTTCGTAAAACTGGTTTTCATTTTTAAGTACAACTTTTGTGGCAAGATCATCCCATATCTCGTTCGAAATGATTTTGGTCACTGATTTGGATTCGAAACAGTTGAGATTCTCGGCATCTACTCTTACTGTTGAATACCTTCCTTGATGCTGATGGAGGCGCGGATTGGCCCGGGTTCCTTTCAGTATTTCTTCGGATTCGTCACACAAAATATAATGAGTGAAAGGGTACACTTGTTGGTTGAAGTCAATTTCCTGAAGGCGGCTGAGAAAGCAAGCGGCTAGGTTGCCGTTACCAACTCCCCACTCTTGGATAGTCCAGACCGAGCCTTTTGGATTTTTTCCAACCGTATCTCTAAAAAAATCTTCTGCCAGTGCGTGTGCCAACCGATGGTCCAGGCTGACATAAGTTTGAAAATGATTGTGGATTTCGGGGCCCTTGATTCCATAGAAAATGGAATTGACGTGTGTTTGCCATTGGTCTGAAGGTTTGAATTCCCCAAGCGGTATTAGGTTGGGGGAACGCGTCATGGCTTAATATCCGAAGATGAGTTTATTCGCCGCTTTCGCGCAAGGATTCGAGTCCGGCTGAGTTATCTCTCAGGTCTTCGCCACTCGCTAGCTTACTTGTTTGGGAAACTCCACCTGGAATATTGGAAGGATTATCACCACCCGCTGCCTGCTGTAATTCTGGTTCATTGAGGATGGCTTCATATTTGCTGTAGGCATTTTGAGATTCCTCCATCAGCCCGACTTCTTTATAGCAGCTATAGAGCGTTAACCAGGCTCCCGCATCTTGTGGGTTGAGACTTACAGAAACTTTTAATTCTTTGATAGCGGCTTCAATTCGCCCCATGTTGGCATAAAGAGTCCCCAGATTTGTGTGGGGCAAGGAGTAATCTGGAGCTAACTCAGTGGCTTTATTGAATGCTTTGATGGCATCGTCTACCATACTTTGAGCCGCATAGCAGCTACCAAGGTTGCAATAAGCTTGCGTATCCTTCTCGTCTATTTCTACAACACACAATGCAGCATCAATGGCTTCTTCAAAACGATTTGAGTTAAAATACGAATTCGACAAGGCAGCACGCAGTTCTTTGTTTTCAGGGTCAAACATTAAGACTTTTTTAAGGGCGATAATTTCCTTGTCGTAAGTCTTGAGCATGCCATAGGCCGCAGCAAGATTTGCGTATCCCGTGGTGTCAGTGGGATCAATTTTAATGACTTTCTCAAAAGCATCGGCAGCACTTTCGTACATATCTCTAAGCAGATAAACTCCCCCAAGATTAAACAAAGTTTCTGGGTCATTGCGATCCAATTCATGGGCGCGGTTGAGTTCCAGCAAAGCTTCTTCATCATGATTAAAAAGAACGTAAGCGGTACCCATTAGTTTGTAAACGCGAGGGTTCTTAGGATCTTTATTGCGGATGAGTTTGAGTTGCTTTAAAGCTTCTTCATAATTACAGCCATCAATTAAAAGAGTAGCCAGCTCTAATTGTAATTCCAGGTTGTCGGGGTCGGTCTTCAATTCTTTCCGTACTTGACGGGACTTTTTGCTGATAGCCATTTCCCGTTTAGTTTCTTCGGGATCACGGACACCCAGTTCTTCAAAGATTTCCGGATCAATTTTCATCGTGATCCAGTCTGTAGGCTTGCCGGCTTTAGCCATATAACTCGGGCTCCAAATTTATTTAATTCAAATGTTTATAAAAGATAAACTAATTCTAGGTGATTGTCCCCCCATCTGTCAACCCAGTCAATGCCGGTTCGTAAAGGGAACTGAAGCTTGTTAAGCACAGAAGGCATTTGTTTTAATACTTTGTTGTTAGCTTCAGCGGTTACGGAGCCACGTCAGTGGTGGCCATATTAAGAATTTCTTCTTTCCCGTAATGATCGAGATAAAGTAGGAAATGTTCGCGGGACAAGTAATTCCAGATTTTACGGGATGGGAAATGTTCCTCAATGACTGAATCAAAACTTTCATAGACATCCATAACTTCATCCCTTGGCATTCCGGATTTAATTTCAAAATCAAATACGATAGCCATGTCACGTTCCGGATTATGAATAATACGATCGATTTTGAACTTTGCAGGGTTGTGGTATATCGCTGAATCTTTCTCCAATGCAAAAATGGATTGCCCCACGGAGTGGATTATTCCACTTTCAACTTCAGAGTTCTCTATAGTGAAACGAATTGTATCTTCCGCTTCTTCTCTCTCTTCTGTTGGAAAACCGAAAAATAGATAAAGATGATTCCAGATTCCAGCTTCCGAGCTATGTCGCAGTACCGTCCTTTCAGTTTCTTGATCACAACCTTTGTCAATAACGGAAAGAATACGATCATTTGCGCTTTCTAAGCCAAAAAACAGCATTAAAAATCCGGCGCGGTAAACATCGTCAAAAAGCTCGGGAGATTCTTTTTCGCCGGACTCAAATTTAAGCATTCCCAGTGAGCGCATTTCGACTCCTCGTTTGAGAATTTCTTTCGACATACGGTTGAAAGCGTTAGGAGAAATGGCTTCGTCTGAAAATGTGAAATATTTTGTTTTGTATTTTTTTGAGAGATGGTCTAGTTCTTCGGCTACTCTCACTTCATTTTCTTTTCTGTAATGCGAGTCATATATAAAACTGTGGGTGCAGAAGGTGCATTTGCCCCAATAACATCCACGGCTCGACATATAGGGAAGCACGGGATAAGGCATAAGATATTTTTCCAGTGGCAATTGATCAAAGGTCGGACAGACCATTTCTTCGTAAGGCAATGCTTCTGTTTTTGGGTTGCGGATAACCTTGTCGCCTTCAAGATAAATCAAGTTTGGTACTGTCTGCAGTGGTTTGTTTTCTTTTAAATGGCTGACAAGATGATCCAATGGTAACTCACCCTCAGAAACAATCAAACTATGGAAGAACTCTTTAAATAATTGTTGCTTGTCATCAAGTAAATCGGCGTGACGATTGAAAACACTGCCGCCCACTACAATATGCAAATGAGGATAACGGCGCCTTAACTGGCGCGCCAAAGTGAGACCGGGGATGACTTGTCCGATATGAATGATAGATAAACCAACAATTCCGTAATCGTCCCACGGTATTTTTGGAGCCAGGTATTGTTCAAACATAAGTAAAAAGGGGTTTCGCACCGTGTCTTCGGTTGCACTCATTATTCCTGAAAGATGTTCTTCAGGGTTTCCCTGCATGAAGAAGGAATCGAGATCCAAACGACTGGGATGGTGAGCATAGGAAATCAACTGCATTGCAATTTTCAGGTTGGTGTAGGCTTGGCTATAGGTTTCAAACTGAAAAAAACGATTCTCATCTCTCAGCACATTTTTTGCATCTTCTACCTCATTAAGAACAGACTCCAAAAAGGATACATCGGATAGGATGTCCTTATAAATTGGTCTGACTTCCTGATCTTCTGTGGAACGTTTTGGATCAGCAAGTCTCCTTCTTATAATCTCAACACAGCGTTCAAGATATTCTTTTGAAAGAAAAACATCGTAGCATTCGATATTCAAATCAAACTGGTCCACTTCATGGCCTTTGGACTCTAAATGGGCCTTAAGGGTAGGGAGAGCCAAATAGGGTTGGCTGGGATACCATTGGGGTGGAAAAAGGAGGGCAACTTTCATTGTTTCTCCTTTCCAGATACCATTCTTTTTTGCGAATTAGGATTTAGCACACGCTTCAACTGAAAGAATTATATGGGTTTATCATAGATTAGCATATATCCAATATGAAAGCCCTGTCAACCCGAGTCCATGCTTTGGGGTCCATGATAGTTTGATGCTCTTTGCCGAGCAGTTGACAGTGTTTGTTCAAAAGGATTATACTTAACAGATTCCGGAAACTCTTTTAAAAATATTGGTTTATTGTTTTATTCCTGTAAGGAAGGAGATTTGAGTTGAGCGACCAAGATACTGAAACTAAAGAAACAACGGATTCTTCAGAGGCTCCTGAAGAAAAAGAAGTAGATCACCTTGCCGATTTGAGTGAGTTAGAGAAGATCAAAGCTGAACTCCAAAAAGAAAAGGAGAAGGCTGCTCAAGAACTCGCAGAAGGTGAAGAAGAAGATGAAGATCTAAGAGAGGTAGATTACCTTCAAAAGTTAATCACCCTTTCTGTTAAATTCGATCATCATATTGGCATGTACTTGATGCCAGCGTTTATTGATTGTGGATTAAAATATGACCACCGTCTTGCTGAAAGTTANACNGTNCAGTTGACTACNATCCAGTCTTTNTTNCGTCTTCTTGAAAAAGTGGANGGCGTNACGCGTGAAGAAGTNACCAAACAATGTATTTTAAATNTGCGCAATATTCTTCANCTGGTTCATAANAATATGGTTAAACCACTTTNTCGCGAAGTNGGTTTAATGAAGAAGAAACCNAAATCAGAAAGTTTGGATAATTTCAAAACAAATTGGAANGAGCGNATGGAGGATTTNCAGAAGACCTGCGANTTTGAATACCAAATTTTAGATGTGAAAGGGTTTTTGCTGAAATAAGAACTTTTTTTAAGTAGATTTTTGGGTATTTATTTTCAGGATATCAGTTCAATTTTGAATTGAAATAATAATGGCTTCAAGAGCCCCTTTAGAGGGGCTCTTTCCTATTGGAGTCCTTTGAGTGGGCAAGTGAAAGGGTTTGGAAATTGAACGAAGAAGACACCAATAATGCAGATATAGAAGATTCGAATACTCTTGAAGTTGCAGTGACCGAGGAAACTCTTCCTGAAGAGAGACCAACTATAGATCACAGTAAGCTTTATGTCTGGATCGCCGATTCCGGAAATGACCGAATACAAAAATTCGATGGTAATGGAAAACTACTTAAGGAGTTTGGTACCTCTGGAGGCACACGTCCCCCTTATGTGCCTGGGCAATTTAAAACTCCCAGCGGAATTGCAGTCGATTTGGAGGGATACATTTGGGTTGTGGATACAGGATGNCATCGGATTCAGAAATTTGATCCGGAGGGAGATTTCTTCTTTGAGTTTGGCACAGAAGGCTGGGGGCAGGAAAAATTTTATATGCCCGAAGACATTGTTGCAGAACCAATGGGAACAATTCTCGTGGCAGACACCTCTAATCATTGCGTAAAGCGGTATGACGATGATGGAGAGTTTNTTCTGAGCTTTGGTTATGCTGGAAANTTTGATGGTTTCATGAAATTCCCCGTTGGTTTGGCTTTGGATAGGGAAGGAAATATTTATGTTGCAGATCGTGATAACCAACGCATTCAAATTTTCAACGAGGACGGNCAATTCTTATCCAAGTTTGGTGAATACGGGTTTGAGCCNGGAAGACTTAATTTCCCAACCGGTATCACAGTTCGCCGAGACGGAACAATCATTGTTGCTGAAAAAAGTCAAAACCGTCTTCAACTATTTGACCGTGAAGGNCATTCTTTAGGAGTAGTAGGTGAAGGGGGNAAAAGGGATGGNCAGTTTAACTGTCCTTCTTCTGTAGTCGAAGATCCCTATGGATATGTGTTTGTTGTCGATACTATAAACCAGAGAATTCAAAAATTTGATCCTGATCTAAACTTCATAGCNAAATGGGGTATTGTTGGTAAAGACCCNGGNCAATTTTATAATCCTGCCGGAATCTGTCTTTCGTGGGAACCGGATTGGGCACCTCAGGAAGAGTGATCGTGACGAATAAAGAAACAATACTTTTTTATTTATTACAAAGATTTTGTAACTCTATGATTTTTGTGTTTATGGNCNCTATTTTCTTTGTNCCTGAAAANGTGCAGGCTGAAAATAGTAATGATGAAATTTTTGGTGGACAAATATTATCCCTTACTGAAAAAAAACCAGAGCTCAAGCCTTCCAATGACCCAAGGTTTAAGGATAATAATGATGGTACTGTGACAGATTTGCAAGAAGGGTTGATGTGGAAGAAAATAGATCTCTATCAGGAAAAAAAAATATGGTCTAGCTGGGAGGAATCGCAGAAACTTTTAGAAAAGTTTAATAAAGAAGCGTATGCAAGTTATTCGGACTGGCGGTTGCCGACNCGTAAAGAGCTTAAAAGCCTTTATGAAGAGGATAAAAATATTCCCTGGAAATATTATTGGACTGAAAATATGATTCATATCGATCCTATTTTTGGTTATTCGCATTGTTGTTTCTGGTCAAGCGAACTTTATAAAGATAAATATGCTTGGGGGTTTAATTATATTGGAGGTAAAGATTACCCGAGCATGAAGGGAGGAGGTCAGTATCACCTATCTTTGTCAACGATTCGACCAGTACGCACTGTTTCTGAAAAAGATTAGTAGCGAGAAAAATTTAGAATCCAACAGANCAAGTGAATGTTTTTCTAACTCTTAAAATGTTGAGATCAAGGGTATGACCGAGGAAGAAAAAGAGGAAACCNCCGAATCCGAAACTGTTGAAGAAACTCCTGAAGACTCAGAAACGTCCGAGGATTCTGACGAAAGCAAACTAACTGAGTCTGAGGAGGAAGAAGAGCTAGAGGATGAGGACGAGGAGGAGGTAGAGTTTGACCTGGAGGCGCAGGTCGAGGAATTTCGTCGGCTGATCGATGAAGATCCAGATAATTGTGTAAACTTTTACAANCTGGGTGAGGCGCTCGCCGAACTCGGTCANNTANGCGAGGCCAAGGAAGCCTTTGAGCAAGCCCTGGTGTTGGATGAAAATCAGGAATTCAGCGCTATCATACATCTTGGAATCGGAAATTTATATTATCATCAGTTAATGTCAGGAATTCAATCTACTGTTGTGAAGAGCTCTGTGGGTATGCTTTCCCAGCACAAACAGCAGAATACGATTAATTCGGTCAGTGGGGATGATTATTCGATTCCTATTGCCGAGTTTGAAAAAGCTATTCAATTTATTCCAAGTCTCAACGCAGATGAAGAAATAGTAGATTACGTCAGAAAAACTGCACCAAAACAAATTTCAACCATTTATTATAAATGGGCCTCAGACTTATTCGACAAAGCAAGGCAACTCGAAAATTACGGAGATGAGATCAAGGATATTAAGCAGGGACTGAAATTTTTGAGGAAGACTGTAGAAATAGACCCTAATCATGCTCAGGCTAATTTAATGGTCAAGTATGGAAAAAAAATGTTGCTCGAGGGTTTTAGTATTTACGATGAGTATGGTTTNGAAGCAAAAATAATCCCTGGATCTGGATAGACAAACTATANCCTTCTTTTACCGGAGCAAATAATGCCCAATATAGATGAATTAATACGTGATAAGTTGAGCAAGGACGGACAAGTGATAAATTTAAAAGCCCAGTTTCTAAGGGAAGTTGGAGCAAAAGAGCTGGCTTGTAGGGAGGAATTAAAAGAAGTTAGGGCTATGGATCTTTCCCAAAATGGAATTGGTGATGAAGGAGTAAAAGCTATTGCTGAATCGAATGTTTTTGGCAATTTGAGAAATTTAAATTTGGCATCCAATAACATAAGTGATGAAGGGGCTCGGCTNTTGGCTACCTCCAAAAAATTAAACAAGCTNCGTAGTTTACANNTNGTTGTGAACGATATTACCGAAGAGGGGGAAAAATTTTTACGAAACTCTACTGAATTAGTGAGTTTNACCTCNTTAAAGTTNAGGGTTTAATAATTGATNTCAAAGTTCTGTGGATCGGGAGGGTTGCTAAATCCCTCATAACCAAGAAGCTAGTAATCCNTNTAAACTANTGATAAATTAAGGGTTTTATGGTCTAAAATTATAGTGTTATTAAAGGCTTGACTTACCCTTATGGTTTTGTTAATTTCGTTTCAATCTAGTCAGGCCAGTGGGTTTGCTGGGTGGATTTTGCCATTATAAGCTTACTGTTAGGAAGGCAAATTAAAAGGTTTGAATACGAATCACCGTTTAAGGTTGATGTAATAATAAAGTTTTTAGGTTGTTTCAGGTTTCTTTAAATCAAGCTTCGAAAGGGGGAGCATATCATGAGAAAAACCGTTGTAACTTTATTGGCAGTACTTTTAGTATTTTCTGTATCAGTAGCCAGCGCAAATGTATCAACTGTAAAAGCTGGAGGTAAAGCAGACTGTCTGAGAGCCGGCTGGGTTATTGAGAATTTGAGTGAAACAAAATCCACCACGGTTCACATTCATTTAGGTACNTTGGCTTATTCGTGGAACAAGAATTTTGACCGGACTCTACCACCCGGTGATTTCTTGGCAAATGCTGCGAATAATAAAGCTACATTCACCAACAAAGGCCCTGCGGACATCAGTCTGAATTGCCAACGAACACGTGTTGAGAATTCTAACCGACATGAGTGGAAAAAAGATCCTGGTTCTCAGAAGACNTATCAAAGTAACTACCATCTGGACCATGTTAGACCTGGAACATATATTGAGCCGGGAATGGGTCAACCAGAAGGTACAGAACGTGGACTGTTTAGCCAAAATAATGGACAGCAGCGAGAAGGTGCACGTTAAGATATAATTTAGATTTTTTGCCGGGGGGCTTTGTGCCTCCCGGCTTTTTTTTTGGATTTTTTTGGATATTAAAGAGTAAGACTATAAAATAAACNGTANNAATTTAGATTAATCTTTGAAGAGGCAAAAATGGGAGAAAACAGGTTTGTTGATAACGGAGACGGTACCATAATGGATACCTTCACCCAATTAATGTGGATGAAGAATGATTCCTATTTGGATCTGTTGAAATTTGTTACCTACCCTAAAGCTGTNAAATATCTTGAAAAAAAAAATGAAGAAGCTTTTGCTGGTTATAAGGACTGGCGACTTCCTAATAAGCGTGAGGCACACTCCCTTTTTGANATCAATAAAGAGATTAAGGATAAATACGATATGATCATCCATTTAGATCCAATATTTACTGCGGGTTGTGGCTATGATACTTGGACAAGCCATGTTCGTGGCAAAATTACTGCTTATTGTTATTCTTTTAATAGTGGTAGTGGTGGTCATAAGGAAGCAGCAGACACATTAAATTCTAGCGCACGATTAGTCCGTGCGAAATTTGACAATTCAAAAACCAAGGTTACCTTTGTCCCCGAAATTAGAGACAAAATAACCCAAGGAGGAGGTTGGAGATAATTGTTGTGCNTCAGGGCACAATGGGGGTTGTNTTTTTTCTCGCCTGAACAAATCTTTGGNCCATCTTCTACTATTCATAAGATTTCAGGGTTTTCCGGGGTTTTCAGAGTTCTAATTTGAGTTGTAAATATAGGTTTCGAGTGGTACTTTGTAGTATTGAATTTACAGGTTTTATATAAATCGAAAGAGATTAAACACTCTATTTCCTTGTCTTAAATAGATTGGATAGGTGTTTACTAAACTTACGATTAGTGCTGTGGGGAAAGATAAAAGGCAACGCCATTTTTAAGACGAGGGTGGTGGGGTGTTGTATTGTTATGTTTATTTTGAGGTGTGGATTTGGCCAAACCAAATTGGAAGAAAAATGATAACGGAACAATTGAAGATCAAGATAATGATCTCATGTGGGCTGTAAAAGATTCAAGACAAGAGTTGGGTAAATGGCTTAATTGGGATGAGGGAGTTGCCTACGTCAAAGCATGCAATGAGCAAAATTATCTAGGTTACAATGATTGGCGGTTGCCGAGTAAAAGTGAGGTGCGGTCCATTCTTAAAAACAAGGATCCCTACCGGGAAATGTTTCTCAACTTGCCTAAAAAACCGGCGCGGCGTGTTTCAAATTATCAGGCGGGAGGCGAGACCAGTGTATGGACCTCAGAGACCCGTTATGATTCTTATGCTTGGAAATGTTATTACCCAGATTTAAAGGAAATCTGTGTTGATCAATCGGTTTCGACCACAGGAACCTCGGTTCGTATGGTCCGAGACATGGATTGAATCTTTTTATAAGACGAGGTTAAAAAATGTCTGACGAACAGGAAGATTTTGAAGAGGCTTCAGACCCCAACCTTCTTGATGATGAAGGCGAAACCGAATGGGTAGGTGAAGAGGAGTGGGGCGATGAGGAAGAGGAAAATGTTGCTCTTGTCGAGGAGGAGGTTCCCAACTTTGTTGATAATGGAGATGGAACTGTCAGTGATACTCAATCAAACCTGATGTGGAAAAAAGATGATTCCTTTAAAGAATTTGGATATGGAATTAACTGGATTGAAGCCCAAGATTATTGCGAAATGCTTAATGAAAAACAATTTGCCGGCTATGATGATTGGAGATTACCAAGTGGTGAAGAAGCAAAAAGCGTTTTTTCTTTTACACAATCCAATACTGACAAGGATGGGGCGGAAACCCACATCTCTGAACTTTTTGAGCCGGGGGGTGGGCATAACACTTGGACTTACGAAGAAAAGCCGGATTATCAACAATATGCTCAAAAATTTAGTTTCGTCACTGGTAATGAAATGTGGGAACATAAGGATAACGAATACTCACATTGCAGAGTTACACGGGATGTTATTCAGGAGGACTGGGAGCCTGAATGGAGAAAAGAAACAAAAACATTCGAACGCTAATTTTTGTTTGTCTTTAGTTGTTTTTAAGACGGAATAGGGACTTTGTGAGCCACTACATGATTTTTGGAAAAGATGATTGCCCTCATACGCAAAAAGCCATAACTGACTTTAAAGATAAACATCGTTCTTTTATTTATATTAATGTCGATAAAGACCCGCATGGATTAAAAAAATTGTTGGAATATTCCAATGATCAATACATCGTTCCGGTTATTGTAAATGTCGATGAAGATAGTGTCGAAATAGGGTACACCGGAGAATAAAACTAATTCATCTAATAACCACCGGTTAAGCCGGTTAATGGATTCTACTATGGAAGAAAATTTACCGCAGAAGGTAGAGGAGCATCTACCAGAAAAAAAAGATGATAAGCCGAAAAGGTTTGTTGAAAAAGGTCGTGATGTTGTTTTTGATAGCAAAACCCGTGTCTATTGGTTGAAAAAAGATTCCTGGCAGGACAAGGGAAAGTTTTTCAATTGGCATGAGGCTGTTACCTTTGCTGATAATAAAAACCTCAGAAAAATAGGTGGGTTCGATGATTGGCGGTTACCTAATATGGATGAAGCTACTTCCTTGTACGACGAGAATTGTGAGACTCTAGGCAAGGGTGATACGAATCTTCATATAGATCCAATTTTCCCTGAAGGAGCTTTCAAAACAGGGTGGATTGCAGGAGATACTTCCACCAGAAGGCCCCGGTTTGACTATAGTGAAGGCAAGGTGGTGAGCGTGGAAGAGTATTCTTTTGGCTCAGTAAGGATATGTAGAAAAGATACTGTTGTAAAAAAACAAATAGCTCCTAGAAGAAGGTAAATTCGCATGACGGAAACAATTCAGACGCAGTACATTGATAACGGCGATGAAACTGTGACCGACACCAAACATGGGATAATGTGGATGAAAAAAGATACATGGTTGGAGTTGGGTCGCCTCATAACTTGGCATGAAAGTCTGGAGCTTGCTCGCAAAAAGAATGAAGAAAAATTTGCTGGTTATACTAATTGGCATATGCCTTCTGCCTCAGAAGCAAAATACTTATTCGATATAGAAGCAAGCAATTTAGATGTAGAAGGTTGCGAAATTCATATAGATCCAATTTTTCCTTCGGGATGTGGATTTTCAACTTGGACAAGTCAGACAAGGGGAGCTAAGGCGGCCATGTCTTATGATTTTAGGTCCGATTATGAGTATTGGCTTGCAAAAGAAAATGATGGTTTTCCCAGTGCAGTTCGATTAGTTAGGGATGATAAACACGAGGAAGAAGATTCAGAGTTTGTGCGAATCGAAAAACGAGACGATGGCACGATTATCGACCATAAAACAGGTCTCCTTTGGAAGACAGATGATTCATATATGGACTTGGATAAATGGGTAACTTGGGAAGAAGCCAAAACTTATGTGATTGAATTAAACAGGACTCAGTTTGCGGGTTACCAGGACTGGAGAATGCCAACCCGAAAAGAGGCACAGTCCATTTATGATCCTGCAAACCCAGTAACAGACAATTATGGTGACACAATTTTTTTGACCAAAGGTTTTTCACCAGGAGCCGGTCAAACATCCTGGACAAAAACCCTTCACAAGACAGAAAAAGGATCGGCCATTCGGTTCCACTTTTATAATGGTGACTATAAATGGCATCAGATGGGTTTGCGAAGCCATGGAGTGCGCGCATTGCGCACATTCAAAAAAAATTCCTGACTTAATTCATGAATGAACAATCTGAAATAAAGTCTGTAGTACGTTTTGTTGAAGCCGATAATGATACGGTTATTGATTGTTCCAAGAAGTTAGTATGGCTTAAACAGGATACTTGGCAGTTTACCGGTAAATGGATGAATCAGTTGCAGGTAAAAGAGTTTGCTGAAACTTTAAATAGAAAAAGATTTGCTGGATTTTCTAACTGGAGACTGCCGACAGCTAATGAAGCAAAAAGTCTATTTGATAAGAGTAGAAAAAACTCTGATAATCAGGGTAAAGAAATTTTCTTATCCGAATTATTTGCTTCGGGATGCGGGTTTCTATGTTGGACGAGTGATGTAAGGCACAAGGTGCAAGGGGTCCGGTTGAGTTTTAGAAAAGGGGTGACAATGTATGATGATATTTATCGTACCTCGAGAGGATCCTCGCGTCTGGTTCGTGATATTGAAAAAGATGATGATTTGATTTAAAAGCAAATGAAGGAGTGGGAATTGGAATTGAAAAAAAGATTTGTTGATAATGGAGATGGAACAGTAACGGATCTTGAAACTAAATTAATGTGGAAACAAACAGACTCGTTTCAGGATACAAGCCAGTGGACGAATTGGTATAAAGCTTTTAAATATATTCGTAGTTTGGAGCTTGAAAAATTTGCAGGATATGCAGATTGGAGGATGCCAACTTTGGAGGAGGCGGAAAGCCTTCATGATGAAAACCACAGTATTAAGGATATGGATCGAATGGATATTTTCATCAGTGAAGCTTTTTCACCAGGTGGTGGCTTCACGAGCTGGACTGCAACAGAAATGCCACACTCAACAGCTGCTATTTTTTACTACAGATATGGCCATGCAAATTCTAATCATAAGGAAGATATTACTAAAGATTCGGTTCGTGCAGTAAGAGATGTAGAAAAACGCGAAAGGGAGAAAGGTGTGCTAAATAAATTCCCCGGTTTTGCAAATTCTCCACTTCCGCGCTGATTAAATTAAAATAATAAGGATTTCGATTACAAGTTTTTCCAATGTTGAAATTTAAAAAGAATAAAATAATTTATAAAAGGTAAATGTCATCGAAAGTTATAAGGTAGTTAACAAACAGGAAAGTGAAAAATCGGTCTTGACCTATCGCTTTGAACAAGAAGACTACATTTATACCTATATCCTTGAAGACTATTACCATACGAATCCTTTTTTTGATTATAATTATGTAGTGGTGTTCATGCGCAATCAGGATAAACCTGAAAAATCCTTTGCATTCCAAGTAAATTTCAACAAGACTTTTAATACGATTCCTGACCATCCAAAGCTCACAGAAGTGCAAACTCAAATCTCTAAAGAATTTGCTAAGAATGCTGCCAATGAGTTGATCCTTCTTTTTAAGCAAAGAGCGATAGAGGCAAAAGCTTACGGAGAAAAAAATCCGGCAACTTATTTGGAATTTGAACCTGGTCGGTATTTCAACTTTTTCGAATTGTTTCCAAGAAACAAAGAAATGCTGGATTTTAATTATGGCGGCGAACAATATTTTGCAGAAGACTCATACGATATTGATCCAAGAAATGATAATAGATGTTTGCAACTATCTTTCTTTAAGTTTCAGTTAGATAATGCAGATCAGGCTCCAATTTTCTCTTCGGTATATTATTTTGAAGAAGAAGCTAGAGAAAAAGAAGATGCTAAGCTCTCTCCAAAGAATAATGATATGCTGATTGCAATGAATCAGTTTATTCCAGATCTGAATGACCGGCTTAAAAAAAGATACAAAAAAGTAAAACAAATGGGCCAGGAGCTAATGAAGAATCAAGCTCCTGTGGCAATTCAACAGGAAAAAGTTAAACCTAACGAGCCTTGCCCATGTGGGTCCGGAAAAAAATACAAAAAATGTTGTGCGCTAATGTTGAATTGATTTTCTAATTAACCCTTAAGGTACCACCTTTTTACTGGATTAAAATAATGGCGAAAGAAAGAAAAGTTAAAAAAGTTCAAGCCAGACATATTCTTGTGGGTTCTAAGGAGCTTGCTGAGGAATTGAAGGTCAAAATAGATGAAGGGGCGGAATTCACAAAATTAGCAGAAGAGCATAGTGAATGTCCTTCAAAAAAACGTGGTGGGGATCTGGGTTGGTTTGGGAAGGGGGCTATGGTACGCCCTTTTGAGGTAGCTGCATTTACTGCTCAAGAAGGAGATGTGGTTGGTCCCGTACATACCGAGTTCGGTTGGCATTTAATATATGTATACGAAATTCAAGAAGATGTTGATCCAGATGCAGGCCCACCAACAGGTGATGAAGACGCCGATGAGGATACATTACGTTTGGTTGCAGAAAACTATGCGCATGAGTTTATGATGCTGGGATATACTAGCAAAAAAGTTTTAAGTCTTTTTACTAGCCCTCATTTTAAATCTGCGAACACGGTCTATAATATTCTTGGTGTTGATGTCATTAATGAGGTAATAGCTCAGGTTTTCGGACAAAAAGTTGAAAAACAAGAAAGTTCGGAATCAGAAGAAGAAACCTAAAGCGGGTCTAGTTCAAGGGCTATGCTTTTTTTTGGGATGATTTAAAGAGTTACACTGTTTACATTAATTACGTTGGCAGTGTTTCGTAGTTCCTTTAAGGCCTCAGTGGTGGGCGGAGAGTCGATATTGATAATAGCTACTGCTTTTCCACCATCTTCCATCCTTCCTAAATGAAAACCTGCAATATTTAAGTTGTGTTTCCCTAGAATGTTTCCAAGGTTACCAATGACTCCTGGCACATCCATGTTATTAAGTACTAACATATTTTTTGAGATTACAGCTTCCAAACTATATTCGTCGAACTGAACAATTCTTGAATCGCCTTTTCCAAAAATACTACCAGTCACAGTTCGTGCTTCTTTCTCACTGGTGATTTGTAATTGAACGGTGCTGGTGTACTCGTGCACCTCGTTACTGATCGACTCCTGCACTTCAATTCCTCTTTCTTTTGCTATAAATGGAGCGTTAACCATATTGATGCCATCAATAGAGCGATTAAAGAGACCTTTTAGAATAGCATTTGTTATAGGTTTTACCTCTAGGTTAGAAACTTCGCCATTGTATTTAATCACAATACGTTTTATTGGGCCATCAACGAGTTGTGAAACAAAACTACCAAGGTCTTCACCTAAAGTTATGTTGGGCTTAATTAGAGCCAGAGTTTCAGCATCAATTGATGGTACATTGACCGCATTTCGAACGTTGCCGTTCTTAAGATAGTCAATGATCTGGTCACACATCGAGGTAGCTACTTTCACCTGTGCTTCTCCTGTAGAAGCGCCTAGGTGTGGGGTGCATATGATTTCGTTCACTTTTAGGAGGGGGCTATCAAGATCCAGCGGTTCGCTGTGATAAACATCCAGAGCTGCTCCCGCAACTTTTTTATCCTGAATGGCTGAAATCAGTGCAGCATCATCGATCAAAGATCCGCGGGCGCAATTGACAATGCGAACCCCAGGCTTCATTTGGTCGAACTGTTCTTTTCCCAATAGAGGTGAGCCGTCCGCCTGCCCAGGAGTGTGTAAGCTGATAAAGTCTGACCGAGTCAGTAAATCACCCATTTCCACTAATTCTACACCGAGCAACTTTGCTCTTTCCTGTGTGATGAAGGGATCGTAACCCAATATTTTCATTTGGAAAGCACGCGCTCTTTCGGCAACATTAGAACCGATTCTACCTAACCCAATGATACCAAGCGTTTTTTCAAACAGTTCTACTCCCATGAACTCTTTCGGAGCCCATTTTCTATTTTTTAATGCAAAACTTGCTTGTGGAATATTGCGGGAAAGCGCCATCATTAAAGCCATCGTATGCTCAGCAGTAGTTATCATGTTGCCTTCTGGCGCATTCATGACAATGATTCCCTTTTTACCAGCCGCCGCTAAATCAATATTATCTACACCGACCCCAGCCCGTCCAATTACTTTAAGGTTGTCGGCTACTTCAATAATTTCAGCAACGACTTTAGTTGCGCTTCGGACAATTAAACCATCGTAGGTGGGAATAATTTTTATTAATTCTTCCTTGGATAGACCTGTTTTAACATCGACCTCCAGTCCAGACTCTTTTTTAAGAATTTCAACTCCCGTTGCTGAGAGATTGTCAGATACAAGAACTTTCATTCGTTAGCTCCAAATAAATGATTGCCGAAAATAACCGGCGGTTTTGCTATATAAACCTCTATTATCAAAAATAGCTATAGATCAAAATATAACTCTTAGGTCTTACGCTTTTCAAAATCCTGCATATAATCAATCAGAGTGTCAACGCCAGCTTCAGGCATGGCGTTATAGATACTTGCCCTCATTCCCCCGACTGAACGATGACCTTTTAGAGTGGTTAACCCAAGATCCTCAGCACCT
>NZYH01000035.1 GCA_002697825.1 Nitrospina sp.
ATTGGTTGGTTTTGCAAACTTTATGGATCCTGGGAGATTGGATCATTACAACGGTGTCGAATTAACAATCCATGATGTGGAAACTTACCTGGGTATTCTCATCGGTGCTATTACATTATCAGGGTCTGTCATAGCTTTTGGAAAATTGAGTGGAAAAATTGGTGGCAATCCCATGTTGCTCCCTGCGCGACATTTTTTAAACCTGATTCTGTTGTTTGTTTCCATCTATCTGTGTAATGAATTTGTTAACCAATCAGCGGCAGGTGGTGGAACAATGCCCTTGCTGATCATGACGGGTATTGCATTACTATTTGGAATTCATATGGTAATGGCTATTGGTGGTGCTGATATGCCGGTTGTTGTTTCCATGCTTAACAGTTATTCCGGCTGGGCGGCTTCGGCAACGGGATTCATGCTCAACAACGATCTGCTCATTGTAACGGGCGCATTGGTAGGAAGCAGTGGCGCCATTTTGAGTTACATCATGTGTCGCGCGATGAACCGCAAGTTCCTTTCCGTTATCGCGGGTGGGTTTGGAACAACCAGCGGCGGCGGCGGTGCTTCAGTCGAAGAGCAAGGTGAAGTCATTGCATTACAGGCTCCTGAAGTTGCTGCCTTGTTGACTGAGTCTAAAGAAATCATGATCATCCCGGGATATGGAATGGCAGTGGCACAAGCTCAACACATCGTCAATGAGATCACCAAAGCTCTCAGATCCAAAAAAATCAATGTGCGGTTTGGTATCCATCCTGTAGCGGGACGAATGCCGGGGCACATGAACGTATTGCTGGCAGAAGCCAAGGTGCCCTATGATATTGTTTTTGAAATGGATGAGATTAATGACGATTTTCCTAATATCGATGTTTCCATCGTCATTGGCGCCAATGATATTGTCAATCCTTCCGCGCAAACGGATCCTGATAGCCCCATCGCCGGTATGCCGGTGATGGAACCCTGGAAAGGTGGAACGACCATTGTTCTGAAACGTGGAATGGCAACCGGTTATGCAGGTGTGCAAAACCCGCTCTTCTTCAAAGAGAATACACGAATGCTGTTCGGCGATGCCAAGAAAAGCCTAGATGAGGTTTTCAAGAACATCTAATAGTTATTAAGTTAGCCTCCTCGTTTAATTTCCCCCTCTTAACGGGGGTTGAGGGGGTTTTCTTTTGTCCTTTTTAAGCATACGCAGTCTTGGCAGACAGGATAATCAGGAATAAAAAAAATAGTTCTGTTAGTATTCTTTTTATATCTACTCCTAATATGCCAAAACCTGACCACAAAAATGAAATTTATATAGGCATGGCCTTGATCGGTACGACGGGATTATTGATCGGATTGGTGATGGACAGCCCTTTGCTGATGGCCATTGCTAGCTTTTTAGGCTTGGTGGTCGGCGGTTTTGTTGGTTGGCTCGGTGGATACAGGTATATGGTGATCATCTGCGTGGGCGTATTAGTTGGTGCTTACATTGGTTACCGAACTGGTGATCGAGACATTCTGATAATCGCAGCAGGAACGGGTGGTGCCATAGCTGGCTTCATGGGGGCGCAGTTAGAATTGTTTTTTAAGAAGTAAAGATACCACCGGGGATTTTCTTTTTCTACTAGGTAGAATAACTTTAATAATTAAGAATATAATTGAGCAACGTATTTGCCGTAGCCGTTATAAGGAATTGTTGCTTGGATAGCTCCAGTTCCTATCATCTTTTCCCGGTTCTGCGGCCAGCGGGGATGCGGGATATCCGGATCGACGTTGGCAGTGAAATCGTATTCGAGTCCTTGCAAAGTCGTCCAAAACGTCATGGGTTTGTAGTCGACGAGCTCAATTTTCACAATGGATTTGATACTCTTAAATCCATACTTCCACGGAACAGCAAGACGAATCGGGGCACCGTGTTGTTTGGATAAGGGGTGCCCATAAATTCCTGTAGCGAGAAAAGTAATTTCATTCATCGCTTCTTCTATCGTCAATGCTTCGGTGTAGGCCCAAGGTTCCCAAAAAGCCAGTTGCCCATGTGCGGTGAACGGTTGATAAAAGGTTTCCATTTTGACATGGGTGGCGGATGATTTTGGTTCCACCAGTTTTAACAGTTCTTTAAATGCAAATCCCGTCCACGGTACCGCCATCGCCCAGGCTTCGACACAGCGAAGACGATATAGTCTTTCTTCTATCGGCATGGTTTTTAACAGATCGTTGATGTCGAAAGTTTTGGGTTTGTTGACGAGTCCTCCCACTTCTATTTTCCACGGTCGGGTGGTGAGTTTTTGAGCGTAATTTACGGGATCTGTTTTGTCCGTACCGAATTCGTAAAAATTATTATAAGTTCCCGCAATTTTTTCATCGGTCATGGGTCGGTCGAGTTTGAAATCCGAATTGCGCTTGGCAGGGTAAATCGATTTTTCTGTATCGTTCCATTCAATTCCTGGTAGAGATTTTGGAGGGGTGGAAGGCCCGCACCCGTATAACGCGCCTACCGTCACCAGAGAGGTTAGGGCCGTACCTTGAATGAATTCCCGTCGTCGTAAGTAAGCAGATTCAGGTGTAGCGAGATTTTCAGAAATCTGCCAGTCTTTTTTCTGGATAATATGAGCCATAGCTTTTAACAACCAACCCAGTTATCAATAGCTTTTAGATACTCAGGCAGCCCTTTATGAATTGGAATGGAAATAATTTCTGGAACGTCGTAACTATGGTTTTTTTGGACCCAGTTTTCAAGTTTTTCATAATTTTGCTGCAGAGTTTTAATAATTAACAAAAATTCATTGTCTACATGAATTTTTCCTTCCCAATGGTAAGTCGATTGGATGCTGGGAACAGTATTGACACAAAAAGCGAGTTTTTGTTCTACTAGGCCGCGGCTTAATTTTTCTGCTTCTTCTTTTGACTCTGTGGTAATAAAAATAACGCAGTACTCATTCATGCGTCCCTCCTTGATCATAGTACAAACTTCAGTAAATAAAATCCTAACACGAGCAAAACGAAAAAAACGATACTGAATAAATTAAAATACTTTTCTATTAATGCTTTGATGGGTGGACCAAATTTGTAAATTAAAAATCCGACCAGAAAGAAACGTGCAGAACGACTTATTGCAGAAGCCATTATAAAAGTTGGCAGATCAATTTTAAATGTTCCGGCAGCCAGGGTAAAAATTTTATAGGGAAGGGGAGTAAAACCTGCGGCAGCAACTGCCCAGCCTTGGTGTTTATTATAGAGTCCGCCAATTTTATCGAATGTTTCTTGTAAATGATAGAAGTCTACAATCCTTTGCCCAATTAGATCCATAAACTGATATCCAATTAGATAACCAAATATGCCACCGAGGACCGATGCAAAGGAACAAAAAAGTGCAAACCGTATCCACAATCTTGGAATGGCCACCGTCATTGCAATTAACAAAATATCGGGAGGGATTGGGAAAAACGATGATTCTACAAAAGCAATAACACAAAGAGCAGGCAAAGCGTAGGGTGTTGTTGCCCAGTGCAAGACCCAATCATATGCAGATCTAAAAAGTTTCATGTGACGAATTTGAGTAAGGGTTAGACGAGGTTTATNGGATCAACATCGATAGTGATTTTAGCTTTGTCGTGGGTTTTAGTTTNTTTTAGCACGNNACATTTTAACAAAATGTTTTGTAATTGCTTTATGTTTTTGCCNCGNANTNTCAAATGCCAACGAAANTTGTTNTGTAACCGATAAAGNGAAGCCTTTGANGGGCCAAAAAGTTCTACCGNTTTTTCNNTNGATACGAGTCGAGAAAGGGATTGTTGCAGTTTGCNAANAGNNTTTTGNCCATGAGTTTCATTTTCGCAGANNATTTCTANAACNANCATTTTTGTAAAAGGAGGNTAATTCAATCGTTTTCTGATTTTAAGTTCTTTGTCGTGGAAGGCTTTTACATCATGTTCCATAACAAACTCAAACATATAATGGTCTGGGTTGTTGGTCTGGACGATGACCTTNCCTGGCANTTTTCCACGTCCAGCCCTCCCTGCAACCTGTGTCATCAATTGGAATGCTCGCTCGCAAGAACGAAAATCAGGGATNTTTAATGCAAGATCGGCAGTTACAACCCCNACTAATGTTACGTTGGGATAATCATGGCCTTTAGTTATCATCTGTGTCCCAATAAGGATATCAATCTCGCCAGATTGCATTTTGCGGTGCATGTTGACAAATGCTGATTTGCTTTGTGTGGTATCTCTATCCAGACGACTTACTTTCGCATTGGGAAAAAGTTTGAGTATTTCTTCTTCCAATTTTTGGGTACCAAATCCACTAAAGCGAATGACTTCCCCTTGGCACTCGGGACAATAACCAGGCATGCTGGTAGAAAAATTACAGTAATGGCATAGTAGTCGATTCTCCTTGCCATGAAAGGTTAGAGTTACACTGCAATGATTGCATTCTAATACAAAACCACAGTCGGGACAGTATACGAATCGAGCAGTACCTCTCCGGTTTAAAAATAGGAAGGTTTGCTCTTTTCTTGAGAGCCGGTCGCGGATGGATGCGAGGAGTTGCCCGGAAAGGATGGAGAAGTTTTTAAACTCTTTTCGCTCTCTTCTCATATCTAATAAGCTGACTATGGGAAGCATGGAATCTCCCACTCGTTTTTCTAAGGAGAGATATTGATATTTGTTGAGCTGCGTATTGCGAATCGATTCTAAAGAGGGTGTCGCTGAACCCATTAGAATTAATGCATTTTGTGACCTGGCTCGCATCACAGCTGTATCCCGAGCNTGATAACGGGGTGTAGAGTCTTGCTTGTAGGAACAATCATGCTCTTCATCAATCACAATGATTCCCAAATTAGTGAACGGTGCAAAAACAGCGGACCGAGCTCCCACAGCAATAGAGACCTGTTTAGCGTGAATCTTTTTCCATTCTAAAAATCTTTCTTTCTTTGACAGCCCGCTATGAAGAATTGCCACTCGATCGCCAAAACGTTGCCGAAAACGTTCTACCGTTTGAGGTGTCAGTGAGATTTCAGGAACCATCATGATGGCGGTTTTACCCTGCTCAAGAACTTGTTGAATGCATCGTATATAGATTTCAGTTTTTCCGCTCCCGGTTACACCTTGCAATAGATAGGATTGAAATTTTGATTTTTTAATAACTTCGCTAAGTTTTTCGAAAACTTGTTTTTGTTCGGGCGTGAGCTTTAAAGAGGGTCCAATGGGTTGATTCGATGTGTCAACATGCGTTGCTCGTTCTAATTTCTTGGTAAAGATTTCTATAAGTCCTTTTTCTTTTAAACTTTTGAGGGCAGATGAACTTCCCGGCACACTTTTTTCTAAATCTGATGTGCTAGTTTCTCCTTTTATTAATTGATAGTAGACTTTTTTTTGTTTAGGACTACGTGTAAGCAGTTTTTCTATTTGATTGGGTTCTTGAAAGTTATGATTAATTCGGACGGTTTTAATATATTGGTAACGGACTGTACTTTTAGAGATTGACTCCGTTGAGTTTAGAAGGCCGTCTTTCACTAAATGGGCTAGGCAATAGGCATTGAATTTTTTCCCCAGTCGTTTCTTGCATTGCTTGATAGTTGCTTTCTGATGCTCTTGAATATATTGCAAAAGAAGCATNGCTGNCTTTGAAATACCGTCTTTTAATAAGGCATCCATACCTATTTTCGTAAGCGAAAATTCTTCTCGNCTTTCATCATCTAGTCCTGCCGGAAGTGCTGCTCGGATTGCTTCTCCCCACGAGCATTGGTAATAGCTACTAAGCCATTTTGTCAGCGAAAGAATTTCAGTGCTAATAATAGGTTCTGTATCGGGTAAATCGCTGAGGGATTTTAACCGGATTTTTTTATCCCATTGCGNAGTCAGATTAACAACATAGCCCGTGATCCGGCGTCTACCGAAAGGTACGAAAACCCGCATTCCTACCTCAACCTTACCTAGAAATTCTGAGGGAATTTTATAGGTAAAAACTTCTTTTAGGGGTAGATTAAATGTTACTTCTGCATATGGTTTTTGGGAGGCGGGAGTCACTATTAAATGTTTCTAGTAATCTTTAGAATGAATAGAAAAGAGTTTCTATATTTTTTTAAATTGTACCATTCACTTGCCATAGAGCCAATTGCCAATAAACCTTAAGCCCTNATGAATTATNAAAAAAGGATAAAAAGAGGGGGATTGCTGACTTAGTTTTCACATTACTATATATTGCCCTTTTTGTTTTGATTGGTTTTTATGAATATCATAAGAGTCAATAAATGTTGACTCTTTATTTGTTTTCCTTTAACCTCACNGGCTTCACAAATAGTTTTGAGAAATGTTGTTTGTAAAAGGGGTTAAGCCATGAAAGTCGGAGATAAGGTAAAATTTAACTTTGCAGGAAAGAAAAAGGAAGGTACCGTTAACAAGTTGTTTGAAAAGAGTGTTTACTTGAAAGTGGATTTCGATAAGGATAAACAGAAAACCGTCAAACGAAAGCTCAGCGAAATTGACGGNAGTAAAGCAAAGAAGAAAAAATAATCAGACTATGTCTGTTAGCTTTAAGGCCTGAATCGCGCTAGAGAAAGAATTGAACCTGATTCATCAGCCGGGGTATTAATTTAGGTCGATATAATCTTTGGTCAAACTCTTCCAACCTTTTTTTATTTTCCTGATAACAAAGATTGATGAATGCTTTGGGGCTCATAGAAGATTTTTCTATGTCTGCGGCTTGTATGGTAAAGGACTCGCCTCCCATCTTTTTTAAATCCATAAGCCTGCTCCACCCTGCAGAGGCAAAAGCTAGTAAAGTGTTTAACCAATGTATTTGAGGCATAGGAAAGCTGCGAGAGTGGCGCATGTATAAAAGCCAATTATGGATAAACATTATATGTCTTGCTTCTTCTTCGACAATTGGTTCCATCACTTCTATCAAGCTTGAAGGGTAGTCTTTTGATGCTTTTGAGATCTGAATGAATCCGAAAGCGAAAAAGGAATCAATACACTCCCCGGCACCTGTCGACATAAAACTTTTTTCCAAATCATCTTCAAGCGGTTCTTGGGCTAACTCTTTAAAAGGAATNTCATANTGTTTTAAAAAACATCTTAGGATATCCGCGTGACGACCTTCTTCATAACCNTGAAGTTCNATNGCTTCACGAATGAGAGGGTCATCAACTACCTTTGCATAGGCTGAAAGTTTCAAGCCGACACGGGTCTCTGTGAATATAGCGTAGTCCCAAATTGGAAAACCTTTAAGTTTTTCGATAGTCTCTTCATTTAAATCAGGCCAGTCCAGCTCTTCAGGGGTGAAAGGTTTGTGGGTTTCTAAGAACTGCCTGCAAAAAATTTCTTTATGTTCTTCAGTGCCAGCTTTGACCTTCATAATTATTAAATTGATGTCTTAATAATAAGTTTTAATTTTAGAGTTTTTCTTAAGATTTTCGATGTAGTCTCTAGTTGCCTGGGAGACCTTTTTGTTAACCAAAAACTGTTCAATTTTGGTTTTTTCTGTTTTAAAAGGGCTGAGCTTAACTGGCTTTATATCAGTTACTTTAAGCACGTGGAAACCGTGTCCGGTTCGAAATATATTGCTGACCTCACCAATTTTCATTTTAAATGCTCGCGTACTGAAGGCCGGTAGCATCTGCTTGCGAGTAAAATATCCCAAGTCTCCTCCCTTTGACGCCAGGCTATCTTGGGAATGCCGCTTAGCCAGAGCAGCAAAGTCTGAGCCGTTTTTTATCTGATTTAATATTGATTCAAATTTTTTGATCACAGCTTGTTCCCCGGCTTTCCCTTTTGAAGGTTCAAACTTTAGAAGTATGATGCTGGCACGGACTTTTTCAGAGCTTTGAAACTTACTTTTATTTTTTTCGTAATAGGCCCGAGTATCCTTTTCATCAATTTTGATCTTCGGTTCGATTTCGTTTTTTATTAACTGATCCATAAACATATCAACTTTAAGTTCTTGCTTATATTGATCGATGGTCATACCTCGATTTTTGAGCTGGTGCTCGAAAACGGAATCAGATTTAAATTTTGCTTTTACTGTTTCCAATCTATCAGATAACATCTTTTCAGAGACCGTTATCCCAGACTCTTTGGCTTTAAGGACCAACAGGGTACGTCCTATTTCATCATCAATGAGTGTTTTAGCGGCCGCTTTTTCCTGGTCATTGGTTAGAGGAGTTCCTCTTTTTTTATATTTAGCGGCAGCCTTTTTTAGTTCTCGGGAAATTATGTCTCCACTTATATCGTGGTTGTTGACCTTTGCTACTACTTTGGGCAGTTTAATACTGAGTTCGTCATGCTTATGACCCGAATGGGCCCAAATTACTGTGGGTTGATTAGTCGTAAAAGTACAAAATAAACATAGAAAAATTGAAGGAATGAACCTTTCCATTGAGGATTCCTTTCTGCAATAGAGGGTATGCAAATTTATGGTATTTAAAATTAAATTTATCATTCATAGAGGTGTTGTCAATGGAATTATTTAGATTTAAAAAGTATTACTGAAATGGTGCGCAGGGTTTAATTGAGAGTATTTTTAAAAACAGATTTAATGAATGGGGAGGACCGTTCGAAAGCCGTAAATTTTGTTTTTAATATGCGGATAATTGCGGGCTCGTTTTACTACTTTTACACTTTCAATACTGTTTACCCAAGAACCTCCTCTAAGAACCTTCATTTTTAAGGGGCCTTGGGGGCCTTCTGGATTGATCTCAGGGCTATTTTTGTAATAATTTTCATCATACCAGTCCAGACACCATTCCCATACATTGCCGGCGGTATTGTATAAACCAAATGGACTCACCCCAGAGTGATAATAATTGACTGGAGCGGTATGTGAATAGTTATCATTTTTGCCGAAAATATTAACAAAGAAAAAGAAAAATCCTTTATCAAACTTACCTCCCCAGGGCCAAAGGCGGCCATCATTTCCACGGGCAGATTTTTCCCATTCAGCTTCGGTTGGTAGACGGTGACCTTTCCATTTCGAGTATGACATAGCATCATTCCAACTTACTCCTACCACAGGCTGTTCTGAATCATTGAAGCGTGAGTCGTCCCAGAAAATAGGTGCGGGATGGCCGGTAGCATCCATAAACATCTGGTAGTCCTGATTGCTGACTTCATATTTGTCGATATAAAAGCTTGAGGTATACACGAAGTGCATGGGTTTTTCATCGTTATTTCCTGACGAAGTTCCCATCTGAAAATAACCCTCTGGGATCAAAACCATGCCTGTTGGTATTTTTTCCTGAGTTTGCGCAGACGAAGGGAAAGAAAGAATTACGGAAAGGATAAGAGGTAGTATTTTTGGAAATCCCATACAGGTAATACCTGAAGGAAGGTGCATTACAAATTAAAAAAGCTAATATGAGTTACCAAATCGCGTTTGGTTTCAGGGGCTAACTCTTCATAGGCATCTAGGTTTTCGATATTTATCCATTTGTAATGCCCGTTCCAACAATTGAGAGTTATAACATTATTGCCATACCAGTCCATGGTGCTATTCAAAAAAATAGGTCCCTGGCATTTTTGACACCGGCCATGAATCTCATGAATGTTTTGATGCTTTGTCATTAACTTGCCTGATCTAAGGAAGAAGAAATTTTCTTCCATATTGTTATCCTACATTCGTAAATTAAATTATAATCAGCCCGTTTGCGCAAGTTTATTTCAATATTTTATCGAATTAAAAGCCCTAAAACCCTTAATTTGTCAAGGCATTTCTCCCGATCAAAGCCTTAGAATAATAGATCTATTTTCATGTAGCAAAAAGATTTTTTTATATTATTTACTATGATTGAGGTGTTCATCTATTACTTTTTGTTCCAAGGGGTATCTGGTTTTTTTAAGGAGTAATTTCAACTCATCGATAGGAAGTCCTATGATGTTGGTTTTTGATCCCGAAAAAGAGCGTACCATAAAACCCCCTTTCCCTTGGATAGCATAAGCACCGGCTTTGTCCATGGGTTCTCCAGTAGCAATATAGTCTTTGATTTCCTGAATGGTAAGTGGTTTGATTTTAATTTTAGAGACCACATATTTGTCGAGCGATTTTTCCGGCCCCACTACACATATTCCTGTTACTACAATATGTTCCCTGCCACTCAACCTTTTTAAAATACGTTCCGCGTCTTTTTCGTCATCGGGTTTTCCAAATATTTCATCGTCCAGTGTTACCAAAGTGTCAGCACCTATGACCCAGCAGTTGGGGAAACTCGGTGCTATAGATTCGGCTTTTGCACGTGCTATATTTCGAGCATTTTCTTCTGGGCGTATTCCCAGATCCAATAATTCTTTTATGGAGCTAGGTACCATCTCAAACTGGTCGGATATTTCTTTTAAGAGTTCCTGTCGGCGTGGCGATTGCGATGCCAAAACTAATTTAGAATTATTTTTAATCATAAGTGTGCCAACATACCTTAAACTCAAATTTCCAGCAAGTCCCTTAGTACGCAGGCCTTAATTCCTTTAATTATCAAAGTATGGCCAGTAATCCTTCTACCAAAAATGTTTTAACTCATCGTCTTCCACGTAAGTAGGTGGAAATTGGTACATAAATCCTATATATTTACTTCTTTTATTTTTTGATTTCGGGGGAAACATGGCGGGAGCGACCCATCAAATACAAATACGTCATATTCTTGTAGATAAAAAAGAAGTGGCATGCCTTTTAAAAGAAACCATTGAAGGTTTACCCAACGAAACTGCACGGGTGCAAATGTTGATGAAGTTAGCTGGAAAATACAGCATATGTTCAGTTTCTAAAGAGGATGGGGGTAACTTGGGTTGGTTAGAAGTTGGCTGGAATAAGAGTGATCCACGACAACCCCGTGGCGGTTTCAAATCATTAAGCAACGATGAGCTCAATGACTTTATAATGCAAGGGGTCGAGACTATGTCACTGAGTAAGGGCAATGTTTTTGGTCCGATAGAAACTTATGAGGGCTTTCACATTGGCATTATTTGCCAGGAAGTCAAACTGAATCGGATTCTTTAACAGCTGTGGTAAGTTCTTCTGCTTCTTCGTCAATAAAGTTATAAGCAAAACATCCACTGGTACATCGGACCATATAATGGGGACAAGATCGGCAGGGCTCTTTAGCTTGGGTTTTGTCAAATACGGTGTTTAAAAATTTTGAACCCATTTTTGCCATAGCGATCGAATTCACTTCCTTAAAGTCCGAAACATTCCCCAGTTTCAAATTGTGAAATGGGAAGCAATTGAAGCAATCTCCTTTTGAATCAATGTCCATGGGACTGCCATCCGCACAGCCAAAATAATAGTCGTTGTTTTTCCATTCTTCTGTTGGTGGAAGCTGTTTATTGCCGTGGAAGAAAAAGCGGTCGGTGAGAGAGAACTGGCTTTCTTGAATATCATCCAGAAAACATGGCGGAAAAGAGCAGTCAAAACGGAAACACATTTGAGGGTACCGCTCAAGGATTTTTAGCATTTTCTGGCCGACTTTTGGGTAATCGCGGATTGGCAGATAAATATTTGCTTCGCCACCAATAATTGGAAATGCGGGACTTACACGAATTTTATATAGCTGATCTTTTGGAAGTCCGACCTTCTGATAGATGGCATCGATTTCTTGACACTGCTTTTCGAGATCTTGATCTTTTGAATAAAGATTGAGGCTGAAAGTGATACTGTAACCATTTGTTCGAAGCATTTTTTCAGCCACCTCTTTACAGCGCTCATGATTTTTTTCTGAAATGTTTTCTAGGGTCTGCCAATTTAAGAGAATAGCAAAAACCACATTTTTATTTCTCGCTCCCTTAGGCCCTGCCATTTCTAGCATCAGATCTAAGACCTTGTCTGGCATCAGACCATTTGAAAATACGCTAAGGTGGGAATAAGGCAGAACATCTTTGTAAGTATTTCTAAATATATCGTTGAACCGGGGATGCAATGTCGGCTCACCACCCATGAAATTGATGATTGGAGTGTTTTTTATTTTAGGGAGAAAGTCCTTGAGGAAATAATCATATTCCATTGACTTGCCGGGTGTTTTGACAGTCTCTTCCATGTATTCGTCTGCAAAACAATAATTGCATGTTAGATTACAATAACTATTCAATATAATGTTCAAGGTTTTCCTCCCAGAGGCATTTTAGATATCTAAAGTATACCTCAAGCCTTAATTTAAAGCGTTACTTTCGTATTGTTTTGGAACTCCCCATGATACCACACTGGCTTTCGATATTTTTCATGGATCAAATTTTTTCTTCCGCCGTATAATTTGAGAGGTGCCAGCCTGCACCACTAAGCCTAACTCGCAAGGATGAGTACGAACAACGTTTATAAACGCTTGAATGGCATTATCCTTGGCATCGGTTTCATCTTCGGCATCACAAGAATATTCCCATGTAGAATTTAAAGTTGGGATTTTTTCTAATCCGTGCTCTTCCAACCTTCCTATGACCTCAGCCAATACATCTTCGTTGAGTTCTTTAAATTCTGCTGCGACAAGTACTTTATACTGCAAGGGCCGCCCTCCTCTTTGATATTAAAAGAAAATTTTAAAGCCTAGTGTATAATAAGCCGTCTAGAAGGTGTAGTGTTTTCAAACCGAGTCCGGGCTATTTTTTCGCTATTTTTTCCTGACTTCCATTTTTGGGGCTTTCGCCCCGGCTGGAGCAGTCCATTTGTCTTCTTTTCAGCGGTTCATATCCAATATTTCCTGGAACTTTTTTGGTAAGGTATGTGTTCAGATCCTTCTATTTGGTGTATCTGTTCTTTTAGCGCGTTATCTTGGTAAAGAGAAGTTAGGAGTTTACGCAACCCTCCTGGTGGTTCCCACATTTGTCCGTCTACTCAACCAGTTTGGATTAGAATTTCTCATAAATAAAAAAATTCCAGAATTAAATGTGTTGGACCCAAGTGGAAAACAATCCCGCTATCTTATAAAAAGTTTATTGGCAATTCGGGCAGGGACATCTGTTTTTTTCAGTATTTTAATTTATGCGGGCCTTCCTTATTACTTGGATTTTATAGGAGCCCCTGAATTGGTGGAATACCGCCTAGTTTTGATTCTTTATTTTCTAGTTATTTGCTTCAATTCTTTATTAAGCACCTTGTTTATGACGCAGTTACGGTACCGAGTGGTTTCTATAACTGAAATAGGTTGTGCGTTTTTGAATCTTATTTTTCTTGCCGGATTTATTTTTCAAGATTGGGGAATTAAAGGCGTTCTGTATGCTTATATTATTTCCACAAGTATAAATATCATTATCTATTTTGGATTGGCATGGAACGGTATTAAAGGAGAGGTCCATGCCCCTGACTTTAAGGAAATGTATTCCTTGGGAGGGGCTACTTATTTGACCGCGCTATTGAGTCTCGGGTTGATTACGCAGGCTGATGTATTGTTGATGAATTATTTCCAAGTTCAATCTTCTGGGATCGGTTTCTACCATCTCGCTACTGGTTTGGGAGGCATGCTTGCTTTTGTTCTGGTTGGAGTAGGCCCTTTGGCCCTTTCTATTTTTTCTGAAATCTATACGCGAGGAGCGGAAAAGGAGCTATCTCAAATTTGGTGCCAAATTGTCGGATTTGTCAGTTTTCTTACAGTTCCTATTTTTGTATTTGCCTTTTTCCATGCAGAATCTCTAATCAGTTTTGTGTATGGCGAACAATTTCNACAAGCNGGTGATTTATTATCGCTCTACATAATTTTTGTAGGTAGTGCAACGATACTTGGGCTAGATTTTGTCACTTCCACCTTATTTGTTATGCATAGACGTAATACAGTAGTTAGAATTAATGTAGAGGGAAGTGTTTTGAATATTGGATTAAACTTGCTACTGATCCCGATATATAAAGAGAATGGAGCTGTAGTAGCTACAGGATTCGCAATGCTTTANATGGTTGGCCGCCAACTCTTTGTCATCCACAAAAATATAGATATTTCACAAGTCTGGCCCATTATTGGAAGATGTCTTTTATTTTCTATAATTGCTGTGATTCCAACACAGGTATTGGACTTTTTTATTTTAGATCACATTTTTGGAAGTATTTTTATTTTTGCTTTTACTTTTTTAATAACCCTGGCCGGTTTCAAACCTTTTACAAAAACTCAGGCTCAGATGCTGAAAAATATTCATCCTAGTTTTCCGCAATGGATCAGTTGGTTTGTAAGAGCAAATTAAAACTTAAAAAGCATCAACATTTGCAGAGGGGTTTTGTTTCGTTTTATTTGCAATCGCCCAAATATCATTGCAAAAAAGTAGATTAAAAGGATTAAATAAAGAAAGTGGATAAGCGTGGCAAACTATCTGTCGAGATATTTCCAATAATTGCATACCTAAAGAAGTCTTCTTGGCTGGAACAACATATTCAGAACCCATCCAGACTTTTGAATTAAATCCTGTTTGCTTAAAACATTTTTTTAAACTGTAGAGGGTTTGTTCATTTACATGCACTTTTATATCAATTTCGGTGCGTATGGGTCTTGTTAATAAATTTTGTCGGAACAATCTGTTGATAAATTTATTGAGAGGTTGTTCCCAATATGGATATCCAAAATCGCCATACCATCGGTTGGGAGCTGTGTGGATGATGAGTTTTCCATCGGTTTTTAAGATGCGTCTGCATTCTTCAAAACATTTTTTNAGTTCTTTAGGGTACAAATGCTCTACAAGATCTGTCATAAATATAAAATCGAATGTTTTATCTGGAAAATCTAAACATGCGGCATTGGAATGCTTAGTTCTAATTTTTTCTTTCAATTCGGTGGGTTGTTTGTCGATGGCTTTTTTTGCTATTTCCAGGGCATCTTTAGAATAATCTATTCCAGTAACATTTGCACCTTTATGGGCCAAAGCAATCATCAAATCGCCTCGCCCACACCCAATATCCAAAACGCTATCCCCATCAGTCAAACCGCTTATGTTGATGGCATAAATAAATTTAGGGGCGGTTTTTTCTTTAGCAAAATAATGAGCGCCATCTGAGGACTCAAAATATTTTTTGTCGTAAACTTCGGGATCAACACCTTTTATTTCAGAGGAAGAAAATTTATTCGAATCGTTCATTTTTAGTTAGAATTTTGACTCATTAACTCTATAAAGATTCAGGTATAATCTTATTTTATTCAACGACTTATTATATGCTATTAATTTTAAAATGAAAAGATTGTGAAAGTGAGAGCGCTAGCATTTGAAGTCAATCACGAACTTTCTAGACAGTGCAAATTATTGAAAATTGAATTATTCAACGATATGATTTGGCTGGACTATATCGTAAAAAAAAGAAAAGAGGCTAAGCGAGTTTGTATATTGAAATAAATATATCGGATATTGAATATGGTTGAAAGAGAAGGATTTGAATTTTGCGGGAAACTCTTGGGACCTGGTAAACCTCCATTTATAGTGGCGGAAGTAGGGTTTAATCATAATGGAGATGTTGAGCTTGCAAAAAAAATGATTGAATCGGCTACTAAAAATGGAGCTGATGCAGTCAAGTTGCAAACCTTTGTGGCAAAGGAAATGATTTCTAACAAAGTGATCGTCGATGATCCTGATNGCCCAGGTCATGACATCCCTTTCTATGAATTTTTCCAAAGGTATGAACTTTCCCCATCTGANTATGAAACACTTTTTGCATACGCTAAAACTTTAAATATNCCTTTNTTTTCGANACCCTTNGATGAATCATCATTGNAGATGNTGACGGAATTGGGAGTGCCCGCTATTAAAATTGCATCTCCCGATCTCACATTCATTCCCTTTCTTGAAAGAGTTGCTGAAAGAGGCCTGCCTGTGGTTCTGTCAACGGGTATGGGAAACGAAGAGGAGATTTCGCAGTCTCTTAAAATTTTAAAACCAAAGTGCCCGATTATCCTTTTACATTGTGTGTCTAACTATCCTTCGCGTTATGAAGAAATGAACCTTCGGTGCATCGAAACAATGTGGTCGAAATTCAAAGTGCCAGTGGGCTTATCCGATCACACAATGGGTAATTTAACGGCTGTTGTTGCAGCCTCATTGGGAGCAGTGCTGATAGAAAAACATTTTACATTAGATCGAAAATTACCTGGTGTGGATCAATCGATATCCATGGAACCGCAAGAATTAAAGCAACTCAAGACAGATCTAGTTGATGTAGCAAAGATAATGGGCGATGACAAAAAACAAACTCAGCCTTCAGAGGTTTCTGTTAAACAGTCGGCTCGCCGAAGTCTGGTTGCTAGATTAGATATTTCCAGCGGCACCGTATTAACTTCAGAGATGGTTTCTTTCAAGCGGCCGGGTACGGGAATTTCGCCTGCAGAAATAGATACTGTTTTAGGGAAACCGTGCAAAAGCGACATCCGCGCAGAAGAAGTCCTTACCTGGGATATGTTCTAGCCTATAAGCAAACCTTGGGCTTTATAAAGTTAATTCGATAATTCTAAATACCAAATCAAAACTAAAAACTAGATGGNATTCACCTTGTTGGTTGGAAATAATTTATCAGCTTAGAAATTTTTTTCTGTATTCACTAATAGCTTTATTTCAATTAGTACCCTTCCACCGCCATCGGCATAAGCCTGCGGCAATGCTACCGAGAATACAATGGGTGAGGGCAGAGATGGCTCCGGGCACAGTTGCCAGTGAATAGTCTGAGAAATTACTTCTAGCTAGCTCGGTAGCCAACCCCGAATTTTGCATTCCCACCTCGATAGAAATGGTTTGTGCATCTTGTTCTGGGAATTTGAGCATGCGTGATAAACAATAACCCAGTAAGAATCCAAAAAAGTGCAGAAGTACAACAGCTATTATTAAAGATAAACCGATTTCAAGAATTGCATCTTTTTTTGCAGCAATAATGAAATCGACAATGAAGACAATCGAAAGTACGGCAAGAAAAGGTGTATAAGGTTCGACCTGTTTTACCAACCGATTTAAAAATCGNTTTAATAAAACACCGGCAACAATAGGTAAAATTATAACCTTTATCGTTTTTATCAATAATCCTAATGTGTCAACGTTGAGAGATAAGCCTGTAAGCTCAAGCGAGAGAGACTCGATCCATAGAGTGGTGAGCAGTGGAGTAAAAATTACAGCCATCAGAGTGGATATAGTGGTCAAGCTTACGGAAAGGGCGACATTAGTTTTTGCGATAAAACAAACTACATTAGAAGCTGTTCCTCCCGGGCAGCATGCGACGAGAACCAGCCCAATAATAAAATCGATAGGTAAATGGAAAACTCGCGCGAGCATATATCCTAAAAATGGCATGACAGTGTATTGCAGTCCGACTCCAAATAAAATCGATTTTGGGATTTTAAGTACACGAGTAAAATCTTCGAAGCTTAGCGTTAGGCCCATGCTAAGCATGATGATTGCTAGAAAATATGGAATCCAGGTAGGCTGAAACCAAGTAGCAGTTTCCGGTTTCCATAAAGCTAATCCTGCACCGGTGAGCACCCAAACTGGGAAGAGATTAGCTAATGAAATAAAAAATTTTTCCAGAGAATTCACAAGGATTCAGGGTTTTTGCGCAATGATGCTTGAATAAGCCTCCCTTGCATCATCGTAATCCCGATAGCGGTGAATTCGCATTCCTTTAAAAATATCGAGTAGTTCGTTTGTATTGAGGGCCCATTTTGCATTGAACTCTCGGTATTTTAGGTAGTCGATATTATAGGTTTCAACTAAAACNATACCTTCTGGTTTGAGTGCATCGTAGAATTTTTTAAAAAGTCCCCGATTCATATAATAGGTNCAAATAATAAGATCGTAGCTGTTAGGTTCAAGTTCTACAGTTTCNAGATCCACAACTTTTGTTTTGATTTTGACATTATTTTTTGCCGCCAGTGCATGTGCTTTTTCCAATCCTTTTTCTGAAATGTCGAACCCTGTCACATCAAAACCCTGTGTGGCAAGGTAGACGCCATTTCTACCTTCTCCCATTGCTACATCGAGGGCTTTGCCTTTTTTGAGAATGTGGATGTTATCNACCAAAAACGGAATAGGTTTTTCTCCAAAGAGGTATACCTTCGTATCGTATTTTTTATTCCAACGATCTTTATCTTTGGGTTTGCTATCTGCGGGAGACGTGCAAATAAAAACAAACAAACCAATAACGAATAAAGCTTTTAATAGTTTGATTTTGTTGTGAAATTTCATAAGGTAGACTTTTAGANTTATCCTCTTATCTTAACGAATTGGATGNCCCTGTTCAACCTGATTTCCCCGTTTACTTAGGCTTGTCAAGTAGGTAGAATTGANGGGAATNAAAATAAAAATTNAAAGANCAAATACCTTCTTAATGGAGTGGGNAATGTTTCGTGCATCAAAATGGATCCCGGTAATTTTAATAGTTTTTTTAGTATCAGTTTTTGCGTCCACAGCTTTTTCCATAGAGATTGGGAAGCCGGTTGCCGAATCTCCGGATAAGCGATTTGCAAAGTTTCCAAATGGAAGCATTTTGGATCGAAAAACCAATTTGATTTGGATGGAAAAAGATTATTGGCAAATGGAAGCCAAATGGATCAATTGGTATAAAGCAAGAGAATATGCGCAAAAAATGAATCATAAACGATTTGGTGGTTATCAGGATTGGCGAATACCCACAGCAAAAGAAGCTGAAAGCTTATACGACCGTAGAAAACGGAATACGGATAAAGATGGTGATAAAATTTTTATTGATAGCATGTTTCCTAAGGGTNCAGGATGGAGCACTTGGAGCAGTGACGAAAAACGTAACAAGGCGATTACTGTATCTTACAAAGACGAGGGTGGTCAGGCCTATCAAGATAAAATTTCAGGGGTTGACGCCTTTTTAAGACTGGTAAGAAATGCGACACCCTCAACTAAAAAATAGCCCTGGATTTCTGATTTTTGTGTGTTCCAATGCGAAAAATAATTTTTTGTTTCTTCTTTATTCTCGTCCTCTTGACTTGGAGTCAAGTAGGTGCTTTCCATGCTGATATTTATGAGCCACGTGTTCCTGCTGAACTTTTGGAGGAACTTCAAGATATGGATAATCCTTTTCCGGCAACACCTGAGCGAGCCATGCTGGGAAAGAAGATTTATTTTGGCAAAGGCTTATGTGTAACCTGCCATAGCAAAAATGGTAAGGGGGTTAAGCTACCAGGTCATCCACCGAGAGATTTCACTGACAAAAAATGGCAGAAAACTCGCACCGATGGGGAATTAATGTGGGTACTAAGAAATGGTAGCCCAGGAACAGAAATGCCTGTTCGAATAGGTAAGGTAATCAATGAAGAAGAGGGTTGGAGTGTGATTCACTTTATTCGGACTTTTGCAGAAAAAAAATAATTTTAAAAATAAACGGAATACAACAGAAATGAAATATAAGATTCTAAATTCTGTAATGAAGAAGCCAGCATTAAGAGTTTCTGTATTGCTTGGTTTTTTTATTTTTAGCATGTTGGCTGAGGTCTGGGCGGGATCNCCTATGGGTCATGGGCGAAGGCAAAACTCAAGAGCATTCCAAGGCCACCACGGGCAAGGTTTTATGGGNAAAGGAATTTGTCCGCAAATTAGAACGACCGTTCAGGCACCGGATAATATTTTGACTCAGCCTAATCCACTTGAGAAAAATCGAGAAAATATTTACGCAGGAGAGTCCTTGTTTCAAATTGAAGCCCAGCCAACGGCTTGTAAAATTTGNCATGGTGTAACGGGAAACGGATTCGGAATCATGGCNCAGGGATTGAATCCTCCTCCCAGAAANTTTACATGTCGCTCAACAATGGAAACTATTTCAGANGGNCAATTNTTTTGGNTCATTCGCAATGGTTCTCCNGGGACAGGAATGCCTGCATTTAAAAATCTGAAAGATNGTGAAATCTGGAAGATTGTTCACTATATAAGAAAACTCTCTTATAAAAAACGTTAATGCCAAAACCGATCGTAATTTTTGTTTTGACGTTAAATATTTTTTTTTATTCTACTTTGTTTGCAGAAGAGAAACCTGTTTTCATAGAAGCCGTTTATTATAGTGGGGGTTNAGAAAAAAATGTAAAACTAGTTTCAGGAATTTGTCCTCAAAACAGAAAAACTCAAAAAGCTCCGGGAAGATATCTCAAGAAAACGAATCCGCTCATTCCAACTAAAGAAAATATAGATAAAGGTAGGAAACTTTTTTTAAAAGATGCCAAACCAACTGCATGCAAACTATGTCATGGAAGTCAGGGAAATGGTAACGGGAGTCTTGCCAGAAGGATGGAACCGCCTCCGAGGAATTTTACTTGTGAAAAAGTAATGGGAGATTTACCGGATGGACAGTTATTCTGGGTAATTAAAAACGGTTCAAAAGGCACGGCTATGCCTGCGCATAAATTTTCTTTGAGGGATGATCAGGTTTGGCAATTGATTTTATTTATACGGAAATTTTTAGAGACTTAAANAAATAANTTTNTGAAGACATTAATTAATTTAGTTCAAAATTACACCCGGAGTTTAAATATGTTCAGATGGTTGGGTTTCTCTTTGGTCTTTTTCTTGTATTTCCTTATACCCTCCTCGGTTTTGGCAGGGAATGATGGTTTTGCTGANAAGATTATTAATAGCCAATGTAAAGGTTGTCATAGGTTCGAGGGAAAACCAAAATCCAAATTTGAGCTTAGAGCCCCTGATCTAATGTGGGNAGGNNTAAAATTCCAGAGACCTTGGTTGGTNCGNCGANTGTTGGGGCANGAAGATAATCTCTATCCTTACTCATACCGCTGGGATAAATTACGCCTATCATTGAAGCATATGATTTTGACTCGNGAAGAAGCAGTCATAGTTGCAGATTATATGGAAAAAAAATTCCTAGATTCCCGTGTTAAAAAAAGTTTTGTNGATATGTCGACCTTNACGNAAATGGAGGCNAAANTNGGAGGCAAGATATTCCNAGAATATTCNTGTCTGGGTTGCCACCAGATTAAAGACAATGATGGGAAATTGATTGGGGGTCCNATCAGCGTAACACTCTTTGATGCGGGAAANCGTTATNCCCTGGATTGGTTGAGCCGATTTGCAGAAAACCCGCAGGATTTCACACCACATAGTGGAGAATATATTGCCGATATCAGCGAAAGGAAAGCGCGACATTTGATTGGCTATTTAATGACTTTGGGTGTTAATGATTTTAAATTTTATGAACCCTGGAAGTCGAAAGAATTTAAAAATGCTGATATTGAACGTGGGGCAAAAATTTACAAAGAGTATTGTGTGCAATGCCATGGAAAAAATGGAGGAGGAGACGGCCCAGGAGCAAAAGGGCTTAATCCAAAACCTGCTATTCATAATAAATTGCCTCTTAATGATTATCCGGATGATTACCTTTACAACCTNATTTTTTATGGAGGAAAAAGCGTCGGCAAATCGCCCAATATGCCGGATTGGGGTATGACTCTATCGAAACAAAGTCTAGCCGATGTNATTGCCTACCTTCGTTCCAACTTTAAGGGCGAATAAATTTTNAGATAAGNCGCTNCTGTAGTTCTTCCAAAAGCCGTTATCAATTCGCAGGCCTATTGATTAAATCAGTTTCTCTNCCAGTTGGGTTAGTGGCCAATGCCCTAAACTCAGTAATATCAAAGCCCTATCCAACCTTGAATTTACTTGCCTTATACACTATATATTGTATATAATTTTTTATGACACACAATATATTGTGCTATTTGGGGTAGGGAGCAAATTCAAAAGAACTGAATACTCTCATAAAATCTTTTTGGGTAATCAGTCTTTTTTGAACTGGTATTCAGTAAATTGAATTACTCCTTTCATCATTAAAACCCCTATTCGAAACCGGTTAATCTTCACTCATACGCTATATGTGTTTTCCCAAATTATCTTATTTTTGGGATCTGCTAAGGCTGTTATTTTTACTTATTGCGATTTTAGTCATGGTAAATTTAACAATCTATGTTCCCTTTACGCGCCTTGCGTCTGCTCAAGTGCCTCTGGAAGCTCAGTCGGAGAACATTGAGAAATCCCTTAGACAATCACTCCCCAAAGAATTTCCTTCCGACTCTAAAGCTCCAAAAATAAAAAATAAAACTGGACCCACCGGCAAGGCCTTCGCTGCGGGTCCTACATTTTTTCTCAAGAAGATCAAACTCATAGGTAACTCGGTGATCAGTGATGAGCGGTTAATGTCCTTGGTTGATCTAGGCGAGGGACAGGATGTCAACTTGAGTATGTTGAATGCCATGGCTGATAAGATCACAGCTTTTTACGCGTCTGAAGGATATCTTTTAGCACGCGCGTTTATCCCGAAGCAGGAAATTAAAGACAANACCGCGGAGATAACCATTTTTGAAGGAAGAATCAATAAAGTTGTTGTTCAAGGNAACAAGAAACTGAGTAAAGAAAGTATTGAGAAAAGAATGAAGATGGTCCAGAACCAGTTGGCAGTTAAAGAACAGACCCTGGAGCGGGTGCTTTTGGANCTCAACGAAATGATGGGAGTGGAGGTCACTACCGTTTTGAAGCCAGGTGAACTACCAGGAACCTCGGATCTGGTGCTGGATGTTGCTGAGTCTAAGCCTTACACCGTTTCTTTTGATTCGGATAATTTTGGTTCGCGCTTTACAGGGCCTGAACGTTATGGNTTGAGCATGACCTACGCCAATATNTTTACTTTGGGTGATCAGTTTGCGACTCGATGGACACGTTCTGAGTGGGGACAGAATTCCTTTACATCTTTTTTTACTTTTCCTATCAATGCTTATGGTACTCGCATTAAGTTGAACCATACTTTTTTAGAGAATGAACTCGGTGGCTCTCTCAAGTCCTTAGCAGCAGGCGGTACCTTCACTGCTTATGGTTTCGAGGTATCCCACCTGGTGCACAAGAGTCGTAAGGCGAGTTTTTCTGTCCGGACAAGACTTGATGTCAAACACGTCGAAAACGAAGCGCAGGGAAGCAATACCAGTAAGGATAATTTGATGAATGTGTCCCTAGGCTTTGCTGGAAACTTGTCGGATTCATTTCTTGGAAGAACTTTTTTTGATCTGAATTTAGAAATGGGGCTTCGTGAAAGGGATTCGCGTCGTGCTCTTGTGTCTCGAAAAGGTGGACACGGGGAAATCTTTACTACCTCCATCAAACTGACTCGGCTGCAGTCTGCAAAGATTTTAAACAGTTACTTCACGCTGAAGTTTGAAGGGCAGTATAACAGTGACCGCGCGCTTACGTCTTACCTGTTCGGAATCGGTGGAATGGGTTCGGTGCGAGGGTACCCCTTGTCTGGATTCCAAGGCGATCACGGCTACAATGCTTCAGCGGAGTATACGGTACCGTTCCCGTGGGCGGTTTCTTTCGGACAAAATTCTATTCCAGATCTCAGCAAGATTCTTTCTTTCACTTCTTTTGTGGAACATGGCCAGACTTATGTTCGAGCAAAACAATTGGGAGAGGTTGACCAACACCTCACCTCAGCGGGCGGAGGTTTGAAATTAACTCTCCCAAAAATAGAAGGAAAACGTCCTGCTTTTAGATTTGCGGCCACCTATGGGATTCCGGTGTTTAACAGCATCGCACCGGCCGACGGAAGTTATGGAACCATTTACTTGAACGGGACGATCGTGTACTAACCGCTAAGTTTTTTAACAGATATTATAAAATCCAAATAACCTTCCTTCCTTATTAACACCTATCAATTGATAGAAAACAAACCGGAAATACAGGTCTATCACTGTACCTCTATTTTTAAAGCGACATGTTTTTCAAATACTTATTCATAAATACCCTCTTTTTGACACCTTTTTAAAATATTTCCCTGCCCAATAAANNNNAAAAAANCAATAAGTTACCAAAAANAAAGGGCTATCTCATTGATATTAAGTNGCTTAAAATTNTGTTGTGATNTTTTTNAAATGTTACANTNTTTNCNTCAAAAAACTGTAATTAAAGGGGTTANACNCTCTCCATTGATGGAGCGCTCAGGTGCAATCCCTTGACTGGGGAGTGTTGTGAGAATTTCACGATTTTCAGGTCGTACGGATACGATCTTTCGTTTCCTGATAGCTTTTTTGGTGCTTNTNATCGGTGGGTGGCCNACTCTGGNCTATGCCCTGCCGCAAGGAGGNNCCATCGCCTCCGGTGCCGGCACGATTGANACNTCCGGCTCTTCCTTGACTGTTACCCAAACCACCAACAAGATCATCATCAACTGGGAAAGTTTCAGTATCGGTAATAATGAATCGGTGATCTTTGTCCAGCCTGACTCTTCTTCATCAGCCCTCAACAATGTNTTAGGTACTAGTCGCACGGTNGTTGAGGGCAACCTAGCGGCCAACGGCCAGATCGTGTTGAGCAATCCCAACGGTATTTTCATTTCNCCCGATGNTAATGTTAACGTCGCAAGCCTGATTGCNAGCACGCTTAAAATATCGGAGCAGGATTTTTTGGATGGTCTGTACCAGTTCTCCCAGGATCCCAGCAAACCNCTNGCATCGATTTTAAATGAAGGCAAGATCCGTGCGTCNGATTTCGCGGCACTGATAGCGCCCTCGGTTGNCAATAAGGGCGTGGTGATTGCGAACCTCGGCACAGTAGGTCTGGTCTCGGGTGAGGCGGCCACAGTTGATTTTGTCGGTGACAACCTAATCAAGTTTACTGTCAATGAACCGGTAGAAGGGCAGGTGCTGGACAAAGACGGCAACCTCATCAGCGATCGGATTTCAAACTCCGGTTCCATCCAGGCGGACGGAGGCCAGGTCTTCCTGTCGGCTAAGAATGCTAGCAACATTATAAAAGACGTTGTCAACATGGACGGGGTGATTGAGGCTAAGACCGTCACCGAAAAAAACGGACGCATTTTTCTAGGCGGTGGTGACCAGGGAGCAGTCAATGTCGCTGGGANCCTTAATGCATCCGGTGAAGAGTCGGGAGAACAAGGCGGAGAGGTTACGATAGAGGGTGCAGATGTGATAGCCCAGGGCTCCATTCTAGCGAAGGGTACCGACGCGAAAGGCGGCAACATTACAATTACCGGTACCAACTCGGTCGACGCGGGCGGAACTACAGATGTGAGTGGTGAGACTGGCGGTAACGTCAACATTACCACGGGCGGCCTTTCTCTTGCGGCCCCGGTTCTGGCCAAGGGTACCACCGGTGAAGGCGGTAATATCAATATCAATACTCTGTTCAAATCCTGGGAGGCGGTCAACGCGATGCTTGATGTTTCCGGGGCAAGCGGCGGCACGATCCAACACTTTGCGGGCCAACAGATCACAACCTCCGGCAAGTACATTGCGATCGGCACTGACGGTAAGGGCGGAAGCATTGATGTTACCGCAAACACGATCGAACTTATGTCCAACACGATTGACGCTTCCGGCACCATGGGCGGTGGCGGCATTCGTTTAGGAGGTGAGTATCAGGGCGGAAAGAACCTTGCAGTCGATGAAATCTTAAACGCGAAGTTTTTGTTCATGAACGATGCCGCCAACATCACCGCCAGGACCACGGGCACCGACGGGGCCGGCGGACGCGTCATTGTGTGGGCGGATCAGAACACTTTCGTGTCCGGCCAGTTCGATGTGACACCGGGGACCGAATCAGGTGCGGGCGGGTTCGTGGAAGTGTCGTCAGACAATACCCTGGTTTTTAATGGCATGGTTCGTGCCAGTGTGGATGACCGAAAAGGCAGCCTGCTTCTGGATCCTAAGGGCATCACCGTCAAAACAAACTGCGGAGCAGGTTTCAATGCTAGTAGTGAATGTAAAGGTATCAGTAGAATAACTGACTTTACGAAAAATTTTGAGCAGAACGTTTCAACCACGCCCCAAACAATTACGGATGTTTTAGATGCCGGAACAGACGTTGAATTGCAAGCCTATAGGGACATTAATATTGAAGATGATATTACGGTCAACAACACGGGTGGCGATGGCGGCAACTTTTCAATGCGTGCGGGGAGAAGAATCGTAATTCAAGCTGCTATCACCACCGACAACGGCGATCTGACATTGGATGCAAACAACTGCACGGGGGTTGGCAGTTGTACCAATTCCAATCGCCGCGGAACTGGCGAGGGGCATATATTGATGGACTCGGGAGCCAGTATCAACACCGGTACCGGGGACTTCACGGCGACTGTGGGCGATGAAGATAGTAGTGGCGACATTACCCTGAGGGATGTAACGACAACCAATCTCNTAGTAACCAACAACGGCACCACCTCAGGCAGTGATATTTTAGACGAAGGTGGCTTGACAGTTTCGGGTACTTCAGCGTTTACAACCGTTGTCAGTGNCGGGGTCATAACCCTTGACGCGGCACACGCACTTACAGGAGCGGTCACTTTAAATACAAATTCGTCAAGTACATCCGCTCATGCAACACTGGATAATGGAACAACCGCATTGAATCTCGCTGCATCGACCATAGGCGGCAACCTGACTCTTACGACTGGCAATGTATCGGGTATCACGGATAGTGGGGCAGTGACTGTCGGCGGNAACNTGGTTGCGACGACGGATGCGAATAGCGGCGTGATTGATCTTGGTACGACTTTGGTCACGGGTACGGTTGCCTTGACAACGAATGGTTCGGGTAATGCGACGTTTGATAATGATAGTTTGAATATTGANCTTGCAGCTTCTAATGTTGGCGGCAACTTGACAGTAACGACNGGCAATGCATCGGGTATCACNGATAGNGGNACNGTGACNGTNGGNGGNAACTTNNNNGCNACGACNGATGCGAATAGTGGTGTGATTAATCTTGATTCGATGGCAGTTGATGGGACTTTTACCCTNTCACCACATAGTACGGGTGCTGTAACAGTTGTAAATGATGCTGGGTTAGATTTAGCAGCCTCTACCATGGGAGGGACTTTCAGCGGTACCGCGACAACAGGAAACATTACTGATACCGGGGCGCTGACGGTTACAGGAACAACGACCCTGGTAACGAGCGCCAATGACGCGTTTATTGATCTCGATCACGGTGGTCATGCATTCACGGGTGCCTTGCTGATTACGACCAACGATGCTGGAACGGACACGGCCGGAGACGTTACGATTAGCGCAGGCTCTGGTGCCGCATTGGATTTTGGAAACTCGACGATCGATGGGGATTTAATAGCAGCAAGCAGCAACGCAACAGGAATCACCG
>NZYH01000036.1 GCA_002697825.1 Nitrospina sp.
TTGTCAGACCTTCCCCGCTTTCACAAATTATGTTAGATTAGGCCGTGGTTCGCAACTTAAACACATAAAAGGATTTCAAAGAAATGTCAGGTCATTCCAAGTGGTCCAGTATAAAGCACAAAAAAGGTGCCTTGGATGCTAAACGCGGAAAAATTTTTACCAAGCTAATCAAAGAAATTACGGTTGCAGCGCGTATTGGTGGCGGTGATCCAGATGGCAACCCACGCCTACGTACAGCAATTTTAACTGCTAAGGGACAAAATATGCCAGGTGATAACATCACTCGCGCCATTAAAAAGGGTACCGGGGAGTTGGAAGGGGTGCAATACGAAGAGGTCAATTATGAAGGATACGGTCCTGGCGGTGCCGCCATTTTTCTCGAAGCAATGACCGATAATAAAAACCGGACGGTGAGCGAAATTCGTGCGGCTCTCGGTAAAGCCGGCGGCAACCTTGGCGAAAATGGTTGTGTTGCTTGGATGTTCGAACAAAAAGGATTGATCACCGTTAAAACAGAATCCAAGGATGAAGACGAACTCATGGAACTGGCTATTGATGCAGGTGCTGATGATATGCAAACTGTGGATGGTTATTACGAAATAACCACAGCCGTTGAGAATTTTGAATCCGTACGAACAACTTTGGAAGAATCGAGCATCACAATCGAAACCTCTGAAGTAACGCGCATACCAGCAAATATGGTGGCGGTAGATGAAAAAAAAGGCAAAGCACTTCTCAAACTAATGGATATTCTCGATGATCATGAAGATATCCAAAAAGCCTACTCGAACTTTGACATCCCGGATGATGTCATGACCACTATCCTCGAAGGCAACTAAAACCTTGGGGTTGTCATTCCTCTCGAATGGCAGCGCAAACCCTTCAGCAAGGCTAAAAATATGCGTGTGATGGGAATCGATCCAGGAAGTAATTGTACCGGATTTGGTATAGTTGAAGAGGTAGATGGAAATTTAAAAGCTATCCACTGGAGCAGTGTGCGTAGTTCCCCAAAGGATGAATTTCCTCAACGNCTCAAACGAATTTATGACGAGTTAGTCTTAGCTATAAAAAAGTTTAAGCCTGATGTAGTNGTAGTAGAAGACTTGTTNTACGCAACCAATGTAAAAACNGTTATTAANTTGGGGCAAACACGNGGTATCACCATCTTGGCTGCTATAAACAGCGGGCTACCGGTAGCGGAATACAGTCCNTTGGAAATCAAACAATCCGTAGTAGGTTATGGACGAGCGGATAAAATNCAAGTNCAAAATATGGTGACTACCCTGTTGCAACTTAAAGAAAAACCNGATCCATTCGATGCCTCCGATGCCTTAGCCGCTGCTATTTGTCATATCCATAATGACGGACTACAACAAAAAATCAAACAAGCGCACTAATGATCGCCCATCTAAAAGGTCANCTGATCTACAAATCACCCGAACATACGGTAGTGGACGTGAATGGGGTTGGCTATAAGGTTTTCACACCACTTTCTACCTATTACTCTTTACCCAAACNAGGAGAATCTATATCGCTTCGCATNCATACAAGGGTTCGTGAAGATGAGTTGAAACTTTTTGGATTTCTGACAAAAGAAGAACAAACCATATTTGAAAAATTAATTACCATCAATAAAGTGGGACCCAAACTAGCACTCGGAATTCTTTCTGGCATGTCTCCTGCTGACCTCCTCACAGCGATAAAAAATAATGATGCAGCAAGATTGAGTGCTATTCCGGGAGTTGGTAAAAAAACTGCCGAGCGTTTNGCTTTGGAAATGAAAGATAAGCTATCAGACNTAGGATTGGAGATGGAGCACCGACCAGATCCANCGTCTCCGGTTGGATTTTACGAAGACGCATTGTCTGCCCTTNTCAATCTAGGTTATAAAAAACCACAAGCGGAAAAGGCATTGAAATCGGCTTATAATATTAATGGTCCANATAGCTTGCTAGAAGATTTAATCAAAGAAAGTTTAAACAAACTATAAACCTAAATATCNAATGGAAGAAGACAGACTAATCGATTCAGAAATAGATGGTGAGGAAGTCCAGTTTGACAACAAGCTACGACCCAGTCAGCTTAGCGAATATATAGGTCAGGAAAAGATAAAAGAAAATCTTGAAATTTTTATTTCTGCCGCAAAAATGCGCAGTGAATCTTTGGATCATGTTCTATTCTATGGTCCACCCGGGCTTGGCAAAACTACACTTGCAAACATTATAGCGAAAGAAATGGATGCNAATATTAAAAGCACATCTGGCCCGGTCATCGAAAAATCCGGNGACCTCGCTGCAATTCTTACTAATTTAAAACATGGTGATGTTTTATTTATCGACGAAATCCATAGGCTTTCCAATGTCATCGAAGAAATACTCTATGCAGCAATGGAAGACTANAAGCTCGATATTTTAATTGGCCAAGGACCTAGCGCAAGATCAATCAAACTGGACCTTCCACCTTTCACATTAGTAGGAGCTACAACACGGGCCGGCCTTCTAACCTCCCCCTTGCGAGATCGATTTGGTGTTGTACATCGGTTAGATTATTACAATGAAAAAGAATTAGAAATCATCCTCACTCGNTCGGCATTCATTCTCGAAATCTCTATTATTCCAGAAGGGGCTAATGAAATTGCACGGCGTTCGCGTGGCACACCTAGAATCGCCAACCGCTTACTGAGAAGGGTGCGAGACTACGCCCAAGTCAAAGCTGATGGTGTAATCAACCGTGAGGTGGCTAGCAAAGCCTTGGAAATGATGGAAATTGATGGCAAAGGTTTAGATAAAATGGACCACAAACTATTGNTGGCAATTATCGAAAAGTATTCTGGTGGTCCGGTAGGAATCGAAAGCCTCGCGGCATCTATCAGTGAAGAAAAAGACACCATAGAAGATGTCCTAGAACCTTATTTAATCCANACGGGTTTTATCCAACGCACCCCACGCGGTCGCATCGCTACCTCTATGGCCTACGAACATTTCAAAAAAATTCCCTCTAGAAAAAGCCAACAAGAAAAATTGTTTTAACAAGTCGTGTCTTACTATTTGCAAGCGGGGGGACCGTTTGAAATGGTTGCCACACAAACCACAAAACAAGTCCCTATTAAAATATCTAGCGTATGGTTAAGCCCAAAATAAAGTTTTTAAATAGTTAACATAAAANGTGGCTAGTTATTCCAAACAGTTTGAAACTGTTCATGAAAAACAGGTTCCATTTTAGTTGCCCCGAATATATTGACCTGCTGGTGGTTATAGAATCCATGAAAATCTCGACTACCGGTTACAATCAGATCGAATTTNCTTGCTAATTCGATAAAATAATTGACAGTCCCCGTCCGCTCCTGATAAGGATAATGACATTCTAGTCCNAGCAACCCCATNTCCTTCAACTCTTCAAGAAGAACAGGAGCGTTCTCTTTGNATCTACCTTTTTCCGGGCAAATCAAAGAATAGGAACGCTCTCCAGGATGGGCCATTACCGGTACTCCTTTACTTTTCCGAATCAGTGAAATGGCAGTGGCGACGTCAAGGTTTTCACGTTGTACATTGTATTTGACTAGGTAACGTTCAAAGGCCTGATTAGTATTGGAGACAATCCCCAATCNAACCATTTCACGNGCAAGATGAGGTCTTGCTAAAACTCCTTCAGCTGCTTTTTTGACATTTTGAAATTCTATGAGNCCCCTAAATTTTTCAGGGATAACTGCATCAATCCTTTGGATAAGCTCAATCATGCGCTTTTCCCGAGTCTCAGTCATATCTTTNACCCTTNGGAGCAAGTGCGAATCGATTGACTCATAGTTTTTAAAATAAGCAAGGAGATGTATATCAAAGTTATGAAATTTAACGGTGATTTCGATTCCAGGAAAAGCCTCTATATTTGTTTCCTTTGCTGCATTCAAAAAATCATAAATACCCTCAAAGGTGTCATGGTCGGTAAGCGAAAGAAGCGTTACATTATTTTTTTTTGCAATGTCCACTAACTGCTCTGGTGAAAACTCTCCATCAGAGAAAGTCGAATGCATATGAATTTCTGATTTTNGGTGGNCCATANTTTACCTCTNAAAATTAACTAATCTTAACCGTCACAGTTCTCGGTAGCAACAGCCAATTATCAAAAATCACATTTTAAATAAAATGCTTATTCACTTTTTAAACGACTTGGTTGATTTAGAGGCGCAATTTCGATACTTTAGAAAATATGAANCGATTTCTCCCAGCTATTTTAGTGCTACTTTCTGTTTGNATTTCAGAGGCAACAAAACTTCCCTCAGCTAAGACTAATAAAACAAGGGACTTTCTTGTTATTTATACTGGGAACCTCTTAGCAGAGTTGAAACCATGCGGCTGNGCAAAAGAAGAAGATCAAGGTGGGATTGAACGNCGNATGCAATACCTTCGAGACATACGAAAAGATAANCCCAACGTCCTTCTAGTTGACACTGGTGATCATTTCAAAGAACCCACTCGACAGGGAAAATTGAAAGCCGAAACACTAATGAAGGCAACAGANAAAATGNACTATGATGCNGTAGCACTCGGCGAACGCGATCTATTATACGGATCTCAGTTTTTAAAGCGCCATTCTATCCCATTTATTTCAGGCAATATTGAACTTGAAAATCTCACATTAGANAAATCACGNATCAAAAATTTTCAAAATGGACTAAAAGTNGCCGTCCTTTCGGTTGTAGATCCCAGCCTTTTTTACTTAAAGAATCATGTCGGTTTAACGATTCCAGACCCAGATCAAATCGTATCGCAAGAAATTTCTCGAATTAAAAATTCAAAATCNATCGATTTTCTTGTATTGCTAACCCATATGGAAAAAGAAAAATCGTTAAAATATTTGGAAAAGGATGGNGTAGATCTTGTAATCAACGGACATATATTCAGCGAAACAGATAACGTAGATATGAAACCCATCAACAAAGNCGATAAANTTTTCGTNCAAGCCTCACCAAGAGGCCAGAAAATGGGAGAGTTGCACATTAGTATTGATGAAGCAGGAAAGGTTTCTTTTAAACACCGTATGGTTCGTCTTGATTCAAGTATAAATAATGACCCTGAAATGTTAAAATTGTACGAAATCTACAATAAAAAAGTCGAAGACATATTTTTTGAAAGCCTTAAGACTAAACGTAATAAAAANAAGGTTTCGGTTTATGCAGGNGATACCGTTTGCAAAAACTGTCATAAGACTGCTCATGAAAAATGGTCTTCTTCAAAACATGGTAAAGCCTATGAGACATTAAGANAAATCAACAAGGCATTTGATCCAGAGTGTCTNCCATGTCATGTGGTTGGCTACAATATGCAGGGCGGATTCATAAGTGAGCTGGACACACCANAATTAAAAAATGTCCAATGTGAGGTCTGTCATGGTGCAGGTAAAAAGCATGCTTCGGCGCCGATGTCAGGTTTTGGGAACGAAGCAAAAAAAACATGCAAAAAATGTCATGTAAAAAATCATAGTCCAAAATTTAACTACAATAAATATTGGCCGAAAATCATACATTAATATCAGTAGATAAAATTTTTAAGGAGAAGTTCATGAAACAGGTAGCAGCAATACTCCTAGCTTTCATTTTTTTGTTTTACGGTACGGTATCAGCCGAAGATAAAATAGAAGGAAAGTATGAGGTCATAGGTGACCTTAGTAAACTAAAGGATGCAAAAACCATCAAAATGCAAGAATTCTTTAATTACTCTTGTGGGCACTGCTACCGTTTTCTAGAAACATCAAAAAAACTTCGCGCTAAATTTAAGGATAAGTTACATCACAAAAAATATCCGATTTACTGGGGCAATCAGACNGCCTACCCCTCAATGGCGTTTTATATNACTGACGATCTTGGCTTAGAAGAAGAATTCACCCAAGANTTATTTGACACCAATTTTAAGTTAAACATCAATATTTTTCAGCCNAAGGTAATCCGGTTTCTTGCCAANGAATTTAAAATTGAAAAAGAGATGAAAGAAGGAATGCAATCTCCGGAAATAAGATCCAAAGCTGACAAGGCACTGGCATTGGCAAAAAAATACAAAGCTAATGAAACACCTACCCTCATTATAAATGATGTTTTAAAAGTAACCCCCAGTAGCAGCAAAGGAAATGTAGACGAAATGACAGCTAATCTGGAAATAATTTTCAAGGACATTTTAAAAAATCGGTGATACCTTTTAATCAACCATTTATCTTCCCNCACAGCAAATTTTTATGGAATTAAAACTAACAAGTGCATGGCGTAGATGGATTCTACTAACCGGACTAATTTTACTTTTATGGGCATTACCGCTAAGCAGGCCCGACAGTCCTCATTTTAATTCAATCGCTCATGCTGGTTTTTTCAATAATGACCTGGAAACTTTTGAAGAAATCGTCGATTTGGTAGCAGAAAAATATGTTTATTCTCCCGATCATAAAAAGCTTTTTACAACTGCCATTGAGAAAATGATAAAAATTGTTGACTCCAAAAGTCTAGGCCTAACAAGCAGCCAGTCTGGAAGCGCCATTACTTTCAACAATAAAACCATAAAATATAATTTAAATTACGATTTAAGCCACAATATGGATGAATTGCAAAAAATTTATTACTTTATTCAAGACCAATCAAAAAATTCGCTGTCCCAAAAAGACCTTGAAGTTGCTGCAATTCGAGGAATTTTGGATTCTTTAGATAGCTATTCACAGTATCTGGATAAATCTGCTTTTGAAAAATCCATGCGCGATACCGAGGGTAAATACGGTGGATTGGGAATGGTGATTACGATGAAGGACAACCAACTCTATGTAGTCAAAACCATGGATGATTCACCCGCCAAAGAAGCTGGCATTCTGACCGATGATTCTTTTCTCAGAGTAAATGGAAAAGACATAAAGGGTCTTCAAATTCAGGAACTGGCCGACTTACTCAGAGGGTATCCTGAAACTAAAGTCACCATCACTTTATATCGCCCAAGTGAAAAACAGAAATATACACATACCCTTACACGCAGAATTATCCTCGTTAATACCGTAGAGTATGACAACTTGGAAAACCAAATTGGATATTTCAAAATAAACAGTTTTTCCAAGCTAACGGAAAAACAATTAAAGAAATATTTGGTACAAGCTAAAAAGGAAAAAGTAAAAGGGGTTATTTTAGACTTGCGTGGAAACCCCGGAGGATTACTCCATCAATCGGTAAAAGTTGCCAGCCATTTCTTATTTAAAGGACGAATGGTTGTTTATACGCAAGGCCGCTCTAAGGACGATTATCGTGAATATAGAAGTTTATATGAAAAAAATCTCCACAAAATGCCAGTGGTCGTGCTCATTAACCAATATAGTGCCAGCGCATCGGAAATAGTTGCTGGAGCTTTAAGAGATTCAGGCAACGCACTGATAATGGGAGAAAACTCCTATGGCAAGGGTTCTGTTCAGACGATTTTTCGAATCAGTGATGGTTCAGGGGTGCGATTAACCACTTCAAAATATTTTACTCCATCAGGAATCGATATTACTAAAAACGGTGTGATTCCAGAAATCCATATAATAAACGATATAATAGATCAAGATTCAGATACCAACAAGGAACGACGTGATTCTGAAAGACATCTAAGCTTAAAAGTATCCAGCTTAAAAAAGTTTTTTGATAAACAGGGAGTAGTACTTACTAATACTCATGATGCAAGCGTTGAACTTGCCCGGAGAATTTTGAAAAACTCCAACACTGCAAACAAAAAAAGGTCATTAGAGAAAGCCCGTGAAATTGCAGCAAACATAAATTATTAACCCTAAAAATAAGAAATAAGGTTTGAAGGAATGAACATAATCAACATCGACTATGAAAAAGGAATGGTTCAAAGTGATTTCTTTATTTGGCAGATCGTTTCTAACAACAATAATAAATTTTTACTCTTACAACGCGAAGAAAATGGCAGATTCCATGCAGCAGAAGCTGATGTTAAAGCAAAACAAATCTGGGAAGTAAAAGAAATATCTTACCGTGGTCCAGACGGTGATACATTTTTTTATGATGAAGAATCAGGAATTATTCAGGTGTAAACGTAGTTTTGATTTATCCATACCAGAAACTTTCCAGAAACATAGAATTACTCTGATTGGAAAATTCTTAACGATTTGAGGTGGGAGAATGAAGACCTTAGTGCATTCTTCGTTTTATCTGCCAGAAAGTTTCCTCTTAAATCCAGTTTCTTTAGATTTGGGAAGTTTTCAGATTCCACTAAAGCCAATGCCCCGGCATCTCTAACCTCATTCCACCCCAGTTGCAAAGACTCTAGTTTGGGGAAGCTGCCAGATCTTGCAAGAGCTATGGTGCCTTCGTCAGCAAAAAAATTATGTTTCAAAACTAAGGTTTTAAGTTTTAAAAAAGGCTGCGCATTTGCCAACATTTTTGCTCCAACGGGACTCACGTCATTATAACGCAAATCCAGTTTCTTTAGATCAACTAAAAATTCCTGTTTTAGCAATACATCCAGTCCTTTATCTCCAATTTTTTTACCCGAGAGATTCAGAGCACCTCTTCGAAGATTATCCTTAAATATCTTTTCATAGTCTTTAGAACTTAGACCATCTGCCTGCCCTGAAACTATTGCGGCAGAAAAAAACAGAACTACCATCGCAAAAAAAAACACCAGCTTGAGCTCTGATCTCATCCAAATCAATCTTCTAGCTCCCCTTTTTCTGCATTACGTGCTTTTAATTCTTCCCAACTATTTATCAGATCTGCATCATCATAGTCCTGATCCTCTTCATAGAAAAAATCCTCCAAATCATCAACATGGAGATGACATAGGCGTGTTCTACATTTCGCATTTTTTAAAGCTTCAATTCCTTCACGGCGAATGCGGTTTGAGGTAATATATAAATGTTTGAGCTTGGATAGAACTTTTGATTCTGCAATGGCTATAGCACCATCATCTTCTACAAGATTTCCATAAAGACTCAACTTTTTTAAATTAGACATATAAGTGGATTCGGCTATCGCCTTAACTCCATCATCACTAATCACATTGCCATATATATCTAAATCAGTCAGATTTTTGAAGTTTTCAGAATTAACAATAGCAATGATTCCTTCATCACTAATGTTGTTATTAGGGAGCATGAGTTTTTTTATGCGCTTGATGCTCTTAGATTTAGAAAGAGTAATTGCGCCTTTGTCTCCAATATTTTGATTACTCAAGTCTAAATTTTTTTTATCTGGAGTCAAAAATTGCTTTATCAGGTATTCAACACTTGCCACGACAATATCCCATTCCTA
>NZYH01000037.1 GCA_002697825.1 Nitrospina sp.
TTGGGTGATTTTGAAGATCAATAAGTCAATTCCCTAAACTTATTTCCCATTACCATCTTCAGGTCGGTGACTGGCAAGAATTTTTTCAAGGGTCATGGTTGTCGAATGACCCTTTAGAATTGGAATGAGTTTTACATGCGCTCCATAGCCTTCAACGATTTCACGCCCGACTACCTCATCAATTTTGTAGTCATCGCCTTTTACAAGGATATCAGGCCTTATTTCACGAATTAATTTTTCTGGAGTTGCTTCGTTAAAAAGTGTGATGTAATCAATGAATTTTAGAGCAGAAAGAATATTGGCGCGTTCTTGTTCAGTTTTTATAGGCCGTCCTTCTCCCTTTAAACTTCGAACAGAATTATCGGTGTTAAGTCCAACCACCAAAATATCACCTAAGCTCTTGGCTTTTTGTAAAAACTCGATATGACCTCCATGTATGATATCGAAACAACCGTTAGTAAAAACAACCTTTTTATCAGTGCTTTTAGCAAGACCAACGATCTTTTTCAGCTCTTCAAGCTCTAAAACCGTATGAGACGTGCGTAGCATTTCTTCATGAAGGAATTCATTAATTTCATTTAACGTGACCACAGCTGTTCCCACTTTTCCTACAACGATACTGGCAGCCATATTGGAAAGCAAAGCGGCTTCTTTGAAATCGAAACCAACAAAAACAGCCATGCTAAATACACTTATTACGGTATCGCCTGCGCCAGTAACATCGAAAACTTCTTTTGCAACGGTTGGAATAGAGGTAGATTTTTCTTTGCTTTGAAAAAGCGTCATGCCATCTTTTCCTTCAGTAATCAGAAGGGCTTTTGAGCGAGTCAGATTTAAAAGATATTCCGCAGCACGATTTAGACTTTCTTTATCGGTTATTTTGATGGGTACAGATCTATCAACTTCCTTTAAATTTGGTGTAATAACAGTTGCATCTTTATAAAGTACAAAATCTGAACTTTTCGGATCAACAATCACGGACTTTTTAGCTTTTTTGGCCCTATGCATGATAGAGTGGATTACTTTTTCAGTTAGAATTCCTTTTTGATAGTCAGAACAAACCACTCCGTCCATACTCGGAAGAATTTGGCTTATATACTGGATAAGTTTTTTTTCCGTCTCTTCTGTAATGGGTCGATTGTCTTCTTTGTCTATTCGAAGAACCTGTTGGTTGTGTGCAATAATACGCATTTTTGATGTGGTGGGTCGATGAACAAACCGGAATATCCCTTCTGTCTGGATAGAACTGTTGTGAATATTTTGTAGGAGCTTGTCCCCTTTTTCATCTTGGCCAATAGCTCCACAAAGATGAACTTCGCATCCTAAAGCAACCAGGTTATTGGCAACATTTGCAGCGCCTCCAAGAGCGAGGGTTTCCGAGCGAGTTTCTAGAATAGGTACAGGCGCTTCAGGTGATATNCGGTTNATNCCNCCCCATACATATTCATCCANAATNAGATCNCCAATAACNAAAANTTTTGGTCTNTCTTTTTGGTCAAAGAAATATTTNAATCNTTCTTTCATTTATAANTCTTCTTCTATAATTTCACAGATAATATGACCAATNGTTATATGAACTTCTTGAATTCGAGCTGTATCNTTTGAGGGAATNACTATTGGAAGGTTAACGATTTCTTTTAATNTTCCNCCATTGTTTCCCAAGAGTCCAATCGTATATGCTCCNATAGAATTTGCTTTTTNAATTGCCCGCACCACATTTTCAGAGTTTCCACTTGTGCTGATGCCAATAACAGCATCGTCTTTATTGGCAATAGCTTCTATTTGCCTTTCAAATATTGTTTCGAAGCCATAGTCATTTCCAAGTGCGGTCAAAGAAGAAGTGTCGACTGTTAATGCGAGAGCTGGTATAGCTTTTCTTTCTTTTTTAAATCGTCCTACCAATTCGGCTGCTATATGTTGTGCATCACCCGCACTNCCACCATTTCCCATTAGTAGTAATTTCCCTCCAATTTTCAGTCTGCTTTTAATTTGCTCGGCTGAATTCAATATTTCACCAGATAAAGTATCAGCCACTGTTTTTTTTAAATCAGCACTAATATTAAGAAGATTTTTTACCCGTTCCATTTAANANTTTANCATTTATGTTGAGGTTTAAAGCTTTTATAAAAAANTTTTATTNGCAAGGCTAAANTTTNGTTTCTACCTCGGAATATATTATCTAATATTTTTCACGGAGGTGCTCCATCTAATGAATATTTGATCGAGTGTAATNNTTTTGCTCGTATTCGATTTCAAGAGGTNTTGAGNTTTTGTTTAAAATATTCCAGTGTGGACTTTAAGCCTTCGTCTAGACTAACTTTTGGTTCCCAATTGAGAATCTCTTTCGCAAGAGTAATGTTAGGTTGACGTGTTTTCGGATCATCTTCCGGTAAAGGAACATTAACAATTCTACTATTGCTTTGGGTCGCTTGCAAAATTTTATCTGCCATTTGTCGAATAGTCATTTCATTNGGATTACCAATGTTAACGGGTTTATGTTGTTCAGATATTAATAACCGAAAGATACCTTCAACCAGATCTGTGACAAAACAAAANCTCCGTGTTTGNGAACCATTACCATATATGGTTAAGTCCTCGCCAGTTAGNGCTTGCTTAAGAAAGTTTGGTATAGCACGGCCATCCTTAATACGCATCCTTGGNCCGTANGTATTGAATATCCGAACGATCTTGGTNTTGATGTCATGTGTCCGGTGATAGGCCATGGTGATGGCTTCTGCAAATCTTTTTGCTTCATCATAAACCCCCCTTGGTCCGATTGGATTTACATTNCCCCAATATTCTTCGGGTTGNGGGTGAATCAAAGGGTCCCCATAAACTTCAGAGGTTGAAGCTAAAAGAAAAACAGCATTTTTTGCTTTAGCAAGTCCGAGTGCGTTATGAGTTCCCAGCGCTCCAACCTTTAAAGTTTGAATGGGTAGTTCTAGATAATCTATGGGNCTAGCAGGAGAGGCAAAATGCAAAATATAATCCAAGTTGCCATCGATATTGATAAACTCGGAAACATTATGGTTGACGAAATGAAAGGCAGCATTTTGGATATTGGAAATGTTTTGTTTTGATCCTGTGATCAAATTATCCATACAGATTACTTCATGACCTTTATTCAGCAAGTACTCNCATAAATGCGATCCCAGGAATCCGGCACCGCCTGTAACCAAAGTTCTTGGCATATTTACCTCATAAAAAGGTGGTGAATTTAACCTAAGTTTAGTGAATCGCCCCGATTGATTNTATAACCGGAAAGAAAACTTTTTACTGTCATAGCTTTTTTACCTTCTGGTTTTAGTTCTGTTATTTTCAATCGATTTTTTTTTGTACCGACTTCTATACCGGAGTCAGTGATTCGCTCCACATAACCCGGGCGATCGGAGGATTCTCCAGGAATGACCTCGCCCTTTAAGATACCAAGTCTTTTACCANTATAAAAAGTATGTGTTCCTGGCCAAGGAGTGAGACCTCGTATTCTATTAAAAATATCATNGGCATCTAATTGCCAATTGATGAGGCTTTCCTCTTTTTTAAGCTTTGGCGCATAAGTTGCCAACTTAGAATTTTGTGGTACTGGCAAAAGATCATTATTTTCTAAACGGGAAAGGGTCTTAATAACCAAATCACCACCACTTTCTGATAATTTNTNGTGAAGGGANTTTGCATCCTCACTTTTCTCAATTGGAATCTCTTGAGTCAATAATATATCTCCCGTGTCCATTTCTTTGTCCATAATCATAGTNGTAACTCCGGAAATGGAATCTCCATTAAGAATGGCTCGGTTGATTGGAGCTGCTCCCCGGTATTTAGGTAATAGAGAGGAGTGCAGATTGATGCAAAATTGNAAGGGNACCTTTAGGAGATCTTCATGAAGAATCTGACCAAATGCGGCCACAATGATGTAGTCAGGTCGATTTTTTAATAATAATTTAATAAAATCTTGCGTNTTAACGTTTTCAGGTTGTAGNAATGGGATATTGTTATTATTAGCAAAAATTTTTATAGGAGAAGCACAATTTTTCTGGCCTCGGCCTTTAGGGCGGTCGGGTTGGGTCACAACAGATAAAATAGAATGTGAAGAGTTATATATTTTCTCTAATGTTGGAAGGGCGAACTCCGGAGTTCCCATAAAGATTATGTTCATTCACCCTGCTCTTTAAGTTTCTTTTTAAATTTTCTTTTTAGAATATCCCGTTTTATTTTTCCAAGATTGTCCCAAAATAAAATACCGTTTAAATGATCCATTTCATGCTGGAGTGCTCGCGCAAGAAAACCAGTGGCCTCATGACGAACATCCTTGCCATTCAGATCAACTGCTTTTATTTCTACCTGGGCCGCACGATTTACTTTTGCTACAACATCAGGGATACTCAGACAGCCTTCTTCTCCGAGTTCGCTTCCTTCCATAGCAGTAATCTCCGGATTAATTAAGGTGACTAAGTTATCGCTTTCTGTTTCTAATCCCAAATTAACCACAAAAATTCGCCAGGGTATTCCTATCTGATTTGCTGCAAGACCAATACCTGGAGCGGCAAGTGTAGTTTCAACCATGTCTTCTGACAATCTGACCAACTCTCCGTCAATATTTTTGACGATTTCGCATTGTTTTCTTAAGACCGGATCGAAACAGTTCTTAATGTTTCTTAAAGCCATTTTTAAATAGTTTGATTTAGTTTAAATTAAACGAAAAATATGCCAGATAATAAATCCAAAATTTTCTGATAAAGATTTTAACAAGCTACGTAGTATATTCCGCATTTATTTTTACATAGTCGTAAGATAGATCGCAGGTCAATACTTCTTCCCACTCTTTTCCACATTTTAAATCTATGGTGATGTCGATTTCGTGTTTCTTCATTGCTTTTTCAAGTTTTTTGGGTGATAGGTTTGTAGGGCTACCATTTTTTAAAAGAAGGTTTTTATTTAAAAAAATNTCAACCTTNTCAGGATTAAAGGGTGTCCCAGCATTACCAACCGCACAAAAAATGCGGCCCCAGTTTGGGTCNTCNCCAAACAATGCTGTTTTTACCAATGNAGAAGTTGCTACCGAGTTGGCAATCCGGTAAGCCTGANTACGTGTTTTNCCTCCCTGAACCCTTACTGTTACAAACTTCGAGGCTCCTTCTCCATCGAGAACAATTTTAGACGCAAGATTTTTACATAACTTAGTTAAAGTTTTTAAAAATTCCCTATATGCAGGGGTACCGNTTCTAATAGTTGAGTTTTTTGCCTTCCCATTCGCAAGGATTATAACGCAATCATTCGTGCTGTTGTCTCCATCCACTGTTATNCGATTAAAGGAGCGATCTGTTGCTTCTTTCAAAGCNATTTTCAGGGTTTTTGTATCAATAACTGCATCCGTGAACAAAAACCCAAGCATGGTTGCCATTTTGGGATGAATCATTCCCGACCCTTTGGTTATTCCTCCAATTACAATGCGATGATTCTTGAAGGTATAACTTATACGGTCAGATTTAGACACCAGATCGGTTGTCAAAATTGCATCGGATGCATCCCCCCAGTTTTTAGCTGCAGAGCCTAATTGCTTAACCAGTTTTGGAGTGGCTTTTAAAATTTTTTCAGAAGGAAGTGGCACGCCAATAATTCCTGTGGAAGCTATAAAAACTTCTTTTTGTGGTATGTTCAATTCCTCNGCCACTTTTTTAGTGATTTCATCACAATCTTTCAGCCCTTTCGATCCTGACACCGCATTGGCATTCCCACTATTAACAATAACTGCGCGGCAANTACCCGATTTTGCAAGTGCACGTCGGCTCCAGATGACACTGGGCGATACCACTCGATTTTTAGTNAATACCGCAGCAGCATTTGCGGAAACTTCNGAGACAATNAGAGCTAAATCTTTAATGTAATTGTCTTTTATACCGCAACTCAATCCCGCTGCTTTAAAACCCGGTACAGAAGGATTTTGGTTTTTTAATTGTTTCATTTTTCTCTATGGGAACATTGCAGGGGATTGGAGCCCTGTTGTTTCTCCAAATCCCAAAATGATGTTCATGTTTTGAATAGCCTGCCCAGAAGCACCNTTTATCAAGTTGTCTATTGCACTTGTGACAACAAGCCGATTGACCCGCCTATCTATTTTGATTCCGATGTCACAAAAGTTAGAGCCCGATANAGAATGGGTACTCGCAAACCTGCCTATGTCAAGGACTCGAATAAAATACTCATTGTTATAGAAATTTTTATAATGTTCTATCAAGTCTTCGTCTTTAAGTTTATTTTTTAAATTAATATAGACNGTACTTAACATTCCGCGGCTCATGGGAATGAGATGTGGAGAAAAACTAATTTTAATNGNTTTGCCAGCTAGGCATGAAAGCTCTTGCTCTATTTCAGGAGTATGACGATGGCCAGCCAGGCTATATGGAGTNACTCCNTCATTCGCTTCCGAAAACTGGGTNGTAATGGAAGTTTTACGCCCAGCACCGGATACTCCTGATTTGCTGTCNGCAATAATGCTATCTAAGTCTATCCAATCTGTTTTCAGTAAGGGAGCAAGAGCAAGAATCACACTAGTGGGNTAGCAGCCAGGGTTGGCTACCCCTTGCGCNCTTTTTATTTTTTCGCGATGTAATTCGGGAAGACCGTATACTACCTGCGATAAAAACTCCGGATGTATGTGCGTCAGTGAATACCATTCGGAATAAGCAGCTGCATTTTTTAAGCGATAGTCCGCACTTAAGTCTATAACTTTGCAATTAGACTGCAATAATTCGGGAAGTATACCCATGCCGATGGTNTGGGGAAGCGCCAGAAAAACCACATCNCAGGATTTTAAAATTTCGCAATCGAGAGACTGTAAATTAATATCGATGATTCCATTTAAGGATGGAAATACATCAGCAATAGATTTTTCTTTATATGTTTCGGAAGTCAAAACGGACAACTCTACTTCAGGATGATTTGCCAAAAGGCGAATCAATTCAAGTCCAGTGTATCCGCTGGCTCCGGCTATACCAACTTTTATCATAATAAAAGGCTCCTATTTAAAGATAGGATTCTACTTTGAATAATTTTACAGGGTAATTTGAAAAACAGGTGTTTTTTCTGCAAAGGTCTGCCTGCTGGCAAGGCCCATTTATGNGCTGGAATACGAAGGGGAATTACAGTTTATCTTTTCGAGAACTGGAATTTTTTACGTGCGCCAGGCTGCCCGTATTTTTTTCTTTCTACCGATCTTGAATCCCGAGTGAGGAATCCNGCTTTTTTGAGAGGTGCTCGTAGGCTAGAATTAGTTAAAATAAGAGCCCTGGAAATTCCCAGACGCAGGGCGCCTGATTGACCGGAAAGCCCNCCCCCTTTAACGGTTGCTTTAATATTTACCGATCCTAGTGTCTCGGTTGCGATCAGGGGATGCTTGACAATACACTCCAGNCTTTCGCGNCAAAAATATTCTTTAAGGGATTTATTATTGACTATAATTTCTCCTTTGCCAGCTTGGACCCATACTTTCGCAATGGATTCTTTTCGTTTGCCCGTTGCATAAAATCGTTCTATCGTGCCTTCCATAAGCTTTTTGTTCTCCGTCTTTTTCTTTATAGTAAATTAAATATTTACGCTTTCGGGATTCTGGCTCCCGTGTGGATGCTCAGCGGTATCGTATATTCGATAATTATTGTTCAAAGTGCGACCCAATCTGTTTTTGGGTAACATACCGCGAATGGCTTTTTGCAATAGATCCGAAGGTTTTTTATCCAAAATTTGTTTAGCGGTAACAGATTTTATTCCTCCCATCCAACCAGTATGGTGATAATAGATTTTGTCGTCCCATTTTTGTCCAGTTAATTTAACCTTAGCAGCGTTAATAATAATTACATTATCGCCTGTATCTGTATGTGGAGTGAAAGTTGGTTTGGTTTTTCCGCGAATTATCGCTGCGGCTTTACTGGCAACTCGTCCTAATACTTGATCTGTGGCGTCAATAATTACCCACTTTTTATTAACTTCGCCCGATTTTGCAAAATAAGTTGTTTTCATATATCAGTTTCTTTGTAAATCAAATTTAATATGTCGCAAACTGGTAATAGTAAAAGAGATTGTCTGGGTTGTCAATGGATTTTGTTCTATTATTTTGTCCGTTACGGGTTTTGCTTTATAACGCAAAATGAGTTAATTTAACCCTTTTAATAGATTTTGGTGCAACCAGCTAAATATATAGAAAATATGGAACAAGCTTCCCCTAAAGAAGAATCTTCTAGTGCAAATAATGCTGCTCCCTTTAATGAGGTTGAGTTAAATCGTTCTATTGAAAGATCAAGGGATTATCTGTTATCTAGACAGCATAAAAAGGGTTACTGGGTCGATGAATTGGAAGCCAATGTGACAATTTCTGCCGAGATGATTTTCTTCATGCATTTTACGGATAGATTAGATACCGATAGACAGCAAAAGATTGTTAATTATCTAATTTATATGCAGCGAGAAGATGGCAGTTGGCCGCTTTTTCATGGTGGGTTGTGTGATATCAATTCTACCGTTGAATCTTATATGGCCCTTAAAATTGCAGGCGTTCCTGCCGACCAAGAAGCAATGGTACGTGCAAGAAATGCTATCCATAAAAATGGTGGAATTAAAAAGACACGTGTTTTTACTAAAATTTTTCTCGCCATGTTCGGACAGATCTCATGGGAAGTTTGCCCAGCTATTCCAATGGAAATGATTCTATTACCAAATAGCTTTTATTTTAATATTTACGAAATTTCCAGTTGGTCCCGAGGAACCGTGGTGCCACTTTCTTTAGTGCGTTCCTTGGAGCCTGTGCACTCTTTATCTCCAGACCGAAATGTACAGGAACTTTTTACGGAAAATGATCGCGATTTAAATTTTAAGCCTAGCGGACTTCCCTTCACCAGTTGGCGCAACACTTTTATCTATCTGGATAAAATTATTAAACTCATTGGTAAATTCCCCTGGAGGCCTTTTAGAAAAATAGCTATCCGTAAAATAGAAAAATGGATTTTAGATCATCAGGAAGAAGAGGGTGACTGGGCAGGAATTCAGCCTGCAATGCTCAATTCCCTTTTGGCTCTTCATTTTTTGGGGTATTCCAAAAAAAACCCTGCTTGCGTTAAGGGAATGGAGGCAGTTGAACGCTTTTTCTTGGAAAAAGAAGACCGTCTTTGGATGCAGGCCTGCGTTTCACCTTTATGGGATACGGCTATTTGTTTAAATGCTTTGATGGATTCAGGAGTACCAAAAGATCATTCAGCACTTGTAAAAGCAGGAGAGTGGATACTCTCCAAACAGGTGGTCAAGCGTGGTGACTGGGAAATTAAAAACTCCAATGCAGAACCCGGTGGCTGGGCTTTTGAATTTTATAACGAACAGTATCCCGACACAGATGACACCGCAGAAATTTTATTAGCCTTGAATCAGATAGATGTTCCAGACATCAGATACAAGCTTGCCGAATGTCAAAGAGCTTTAAGTTGGCTTCTTAGTATGCAAAGTAAAAACGGTGGGTGGGGAGCTTTTGATATCGACAATGATAAGGAAGTGTTAAATGAAGTTCCCTTTGCGGACCATAAGGCTTTGCTTGATCCCCCAACAATTGATGTCACGAGTCGTATTCTATGGATGTTATCAAAATGGGGATTCAGAAGCGATCATCCACAAGTAAAGCGTGCCATAAAATTTATAAAAGAAAATCAAGAGGTGGATGGTTGTTGGTTCGGCCGATGGGGCGTCAACTATATTTATGGAACATTTTTAGCTATGAACGGGTTGGCCGCTGTGGGAGAAGAGATGAATCAACCATTTAGTAGAAAGGCTCTGCAATGGCTGGAAGCTCATCAAAATGAAGATGGAGGTTGGGGGGAAACCTGTCAGACCTATGAAGAACCNAGTNTACGTGGAAAGGGCAACAGTACNGCTTCACAAACGGCATGGGCGATCCTTGGTTTGGTCGCAGGCCGTGAAGCAAAGGGAGATGCGGCAAAACGCGGNATAGAGTATTTATTACNNAATCAAAATACACAGGGGACCTGGTGGGAAGATGAATTTACTGGAACGGGATTCCCCGCCCATTTTTTCATCAAGTATCATATGTACCAGCACTTTTTTCCTTTNATGGCGTTATCACGTTACCGCCAGGCATTTAAAACTGATTAAAGTATTAATGATGTCGCAACATTTCTACAGCAAACTTGGTCCTTGTTAAAGGCTCTGATGCNGATGCAATGACTTCTCCGCTCATGACATCGGTTAAAGTAAGATGGACATCTAGATTGGTTCCTAGATCTGTAATTCTGCCCGTAATTACCGCCTGGGAATTAAGAGCTTTACCTAAATGTCTTAATTCATTTTTATCGTAATGAAATGAAGTTTTTAGCTTGAGTTGCTCCAAAACAGATTTAACTTCTCCCTTTTGAGCTACTCGGAATTCTTTATCACGAAAGAAATATTTTTTGGTGATGACTTCAACAATTCTGGTGGAAATGTATTCACCAAGGATGGGAGTTTTATTTTCTTCATCAACTAGGTCGAATACGGTTACTTTGTTTATTTCGTATTCAGCAACATCTTCCGTTAGGGTTTGCACAAGGTCTTCAGTTTTTCCCATATAATATTTAGAATCNGTTTGAGTTCGGAACAGTTTATCCCAGAATTGGGAAGGGCCNANTTTGATCTCGCACCCGGAAAACAAAAAGACGGCCACGATAAGCAAGCAAAACAATTTTTGAAATTTCATAGCGTATAAACCTTTGATATTCTATTATTTATAGATTTCTTAACGACAAAAAGNTGTTNTCACTCAAGAAATTNTGCAATTCATGTGCCTTTNGACTGCTTTATGTGNCTTTATCCTATAATATTNNNTAAATACTTTATTTATAATAACTTAAAGNTAGGCTGTNCNAGATTTAGGATTGNATANTCAGCNAAAAAATAAAAAAAATGTCGATTTTTTGTCTAATTTCGTTATTTTGACGGTAAGATTTATATATATTTTTTATTTCATTGTTGTACAGTTTTTAAAAAATTAGTATATAAGAAATAACCAATCTAAAAAATTTATAAGCGGAGAATTATAAAAGTGGAGCGTTTAAAGATTATTGTTTATNTGGTAGTTGCAAGTATTTTCATAACCGGNTGTGAACAAGAGGCAGCTCANGAAGCACCCATGCAAATGCCTTTTAAAGAGAANACTTGGGTGCGAAAAGAAGCAATAAAAAAATCTGAAGTTTTTTCCCCCATTCAACAAGAAACTCTTCCTATTGATGATTCACTCGTAAAACAACTTAAAACTGTTTCGACTCCAATTGAGTTGAATAACGAAAAGGANTGTCTTGCTCAAGCTAGNGCATTAGACCAAAGGCGNACCAAAGTCCAAAAGCGGGGAGGTTTGTGGCACGCTTTTGAAAAAGTTGCAGAAGCAAAAAAATATTCTGATTATGGAATGCANTTNGATAGTCAGTTAAATCGAATGGTATTTTCACTGCAATATATTTGCCGGGCGACTGAAGGTATCCCATTGGATGGCTGGTCAAGGACAATAGTTTCTCAAATAGAGAAAGATGGAAAAGAGAAAGCTTACGAATATTATATTAATCTTGGTCGTGACCGTCATGATGTAGAAAAATGGATATCTTTCGGTGAGATGGTCATTGAAAGCAAAAAACGCAATATTTCTTATGAAAGTGTTAGTAAGTCCATTTCGCGCTCAGCAAATATGGTTAGTTTATATGAAGAATTATCACTTAAAGTGCTTGATGAAGAATCTTTTAAATCTTTTTTAACACAAGCATCAACTCTATTAAGCGTCATTAAGGATAGTTTTGTCTCGGACTCTAACATTGCAATCTCCATCAAGGAAGAAAATTTTCTGTCGATTCACGATCTAGAAGCTGATAGNGCTTAAAGCACCTGGAAAATGATTGAAAAGAATTATGGTAGCAAAATTTTTTAGGGATCCCTTTATTACAATGTGACAAATAAAAATAAATTGCGTGCTGAACCTCATCGTGTAATTTCATAGGCTCGTGGATCCTTTCTTAAGGTTTGACCTTGCCGTAGTTTTGATTGCGAGGGCCTCTTGTAGTCGGTTTTCACCTGTAAAGTTTCAACATATGTACGACTCTTTTAATCTAGCTGGTTGTTTCTCTCCTATTTAAATAGCAATAAATTAAATTCTTTAGTTTTCGGGGAATATCGTATTATTTTGGAATCTAATCTTGTAATAGTGAGTCTTCTTTAAAGGTGTTAAAAGTCTAGCTTTTAAGTTTCTAACCATCAANTTTTTATCATGAAATTAGCNATCATAAGTGGAACCACTTTACCTGGNGGTGGACCTAGGCATATTTATAGCTTGCTTGAAAAGATGGANCGTAAGGAATGGGATATCATGGTTTGTACTCATAAGGATGGCTCTTATTGGGATAAGCTGATTGCTTTGGGGATAACCCCTTATGATTTGGTTTTAAGGCGGCTTGCCTTTTTNACATTTTTTGAGCTATTCAAAATACTNAGAAAAGAAAAACCNGANNTAATTCATACTCATGGGAAAGGGCCTGGAGTTTATGGCAGATTGCTTGGCTGGATTTTAGGCATTCCTGTTGTCCATACTTTTCATGGTTTTCAATATAAGCTCCTGCCAGTTTTAAATAAGTTATTCTATCTTCTTGTTGAAAATATTTTAACTCTATTGACTAAGCACCATATTTTTGTTGGCAAAGGAGAAAAAGGAAAAGCAAAAATATTAAGTTTTTTGAATGATTCAAATTCTAGTGTTATTAATAACGGTGTTGATCTGAACTCTTTTGAAAATCTTTCCCCGGCGGATGATGCATTTGCTGAACTGGGTTTGGGAGACTCTGAAAAAATTAAGGTTTTTGGAACTCTTTCAAGAGTATCTCCTGAAAAAGGAATAATTACTTTGTTGGAAGGATTTGGTGAAGCAAAAAAAATAGCACCGCATATTAGATTAATAATAGTTGGCGATTGCCCCGAGGAGCATGAAGAATATATTAAAACTGTCAGACAGTATATTCATGAAAATGGACTAGACGGGACGGTGAAAATTTTAGGGTCAAGGGAAAATGCATTGGGATTTTTAAAGTGTATCGACTTCTATGTTTCACCCTCCATGAGCGAAGGGTTACCATATAATATTCTTGAGTCTTTAGCTGCGGGAAACCCTGTCGTTGCAACAGACATCCCAGGTAACAACGATATCATAAGAAAGTCAGTGGAAGGGGTGCTGATTCCGGTAAATTCAGGGAGATCTTTAGCTCACGGGCTATTAACTTTACTAGAGATGGGCACAGAAGAGTGCAAGGCTATGGTACAAAACGGTAAGGCGAGAATTCGAGATCAATTTTCATTAGGCCAAATGACTGAAAAAACTTTTTCTTTATACAAAAAAGTTTTAGAGGAGTCTAGTTGATGCAATAAAAGCCTATTAAACTTAATTTTTGCTTAATAGTATTAGGTTCTGATTGAAATAGTCGAATATTTTTTCTATTCGCCTTAGAAATTCTTTTTCATCCATTGTATGTATTCTGAAAGAAACCGCACTCGCGTGGCCACCGCCGCCCATATAAAGCTCACCAAATAGTTCTTTTAAAAGAAATTCGGCAGAGCGCAAGTCAATTCCGGAAAATTTAACAGCTCTTCGAAGTTTTATGTAAAAACAATCTTCTCCGTCAGTATTTTTTCCTGCAAAAACTACTATTCCAGCGTAACCTGTTTTTTCGGGAACCGAATTTAATATAAAATTTAGAATATCTGCAAACCAGTATGAGTTGAAATCGCTAAAAGTATCTTTAACTTCTTCTTGAGTGGAGGGTAATAAATCAAGAAAGCCAATCTGCCCTTTTAATTCGACACGCTTGTTGAGCAAATTGAAACAGGCTTCTTGCTCGGCTGTCAATCGATTCAGGTATTCTAAAATCTGTTTTAGATCACCAAATTTAGAACTTCTATTATCCGTCTTTCTTTCAGCATCAAACTCTCTCCACCTTGTGATATTCTTCAGATTCTTTTCTAGCATGTCCATCCAGTAATCATAATCTTCTTGAAAAGAGATCACCTTTCCTCCCACCGTATCACCCAATAGTCCGGTCATCAGACCCAGAATAATATTACGTTGGTAGAAGGGATCGGGCCCTTTAGGATATTTTGCATGATAGGTTAAGAGAATATTTCCAATAATTTCTGTGTTGGCATTAGCTTTACGAAACAATTTTACTCCATAATCGGTCAGGTCTTCACTGTCTGCACCAAAGTGATGGTCAATCTCGATCACATTTGGTTTGCGAGCTAAGATATTTTTTTCAAGATAGGAGTAATGAGGTAGTAATTTCGTATTGGCGGTATCACAAAAAATAACTGTTTCGATTTCATCCTTAATAGTTTCAATCTGCTCTTTGTTGCGTAATATGGTTATTTCATTGTATTCAATAATTTTTTCAAAAAAGTCTAAGTTTTCACCTATTTTTTCAGGGAGGATCAAAAAGACTTTTTTTTCAATTAAATTTAGGTATAGGGAGAGCGACAACATAGAACCAACAGAATCTGGATCGATATCTCCGCTGAATAAAAAACTTTTATTTGTATTAATTATATTGACTGCGTCGCGGAGATTATCTCTCCATACGTTGTCATCGAGAGGTTTTTTCCCGTTCATAGAATTTGAAATTTATATTTTTTTGGGAATAATAAACTTTATACTATATTTTTAATTAGAAATTTAAAAAAACAAAGCAATAACTTAAAGGTGAGAAACGGGTATAAAGGAAATTTTCTTTAATATAAATATTTATTTGGCGAACCCAGGGTCGTCATCAAATATATTATTATAATCGCCTTCTAATTGTTCATCCGGTGCCGGGCGGCACCAGTCAAAATCATCGTCAATACCGCTGGAATCTTCCAACTCTGGAGATTGAAAATCACTCACAAACTTGTCGACTTCTATGGCACTGAAATTACTGCTACCGCATTGACACTCTGATTCGCCTACTACGAGGCCGGTGTCTTTCTTGAGTAAAAAAGCCATTCCGCATGCATTGCAGCTATGCCCTATGTGGGAGTTAATCAAATCTGGATTTATTAGATCTTCACGGCATTGATTACAGATAGCCGTATTTCCAGATATCATATCTGCCAATAGATTTTCTATCCCACAAGCACGGCACTCTATTAATAAAGGTTTTTCAATTGGCATGTGTAGTTTAGGACTCAGAACTGCCTGGAAACATTTTTGACATATCACCCATTTTTTCCATTGCTTCTTCTTTAGACATTTTGGTGATATCAATACCCATTTCCGCTAAAGCACCGGAGAAGGGGCATTTGCTCGCACCACTTTTTGCTTCTTCACCTTCAGCTTCTGCAGCAGGCTTTTCTGTTTCAATTTTACCGGCCTCTGCCATTATGATCCAATGCATGGATTCAATCGTTTGCTGTTTTTCAGTGGTCAATTTTTGCAGGGTTTCTTTGGTCTCCTCATGTTTCACCAATGCAGTGGCTTCTTGATATTTTTCTAAGGCTTTTTTTTCAAATTCAACAGCTTCCTTAAGTGCTGCAGCAGAATTAGACATTATTACTTCTCCTGACTATATGGGTTCATTAATACTACCTGGGATATTAAAATATACCAAATTATCAACACTATAATCAACTACTAGTATCTAGTAAACCACTAGAATTTGAGGTTAAATACTNTTTTGATTANAAATGGCGCTTGAAACTTTTATANAGTTCATTAAAATCACTTTCCTCTNAGCAGATGGGCAGGGTTTTATAAAGGATATTTTCATTCGCCTAGATNGTGGAATTTTTATTTTAAATTGTTGGTAAAAGGTGTAGACTTCGGCCTTCAATCGTTTCANAATTTGNAATCTTNTATAATAATCGTGGCAAATAAATGAGCGACNTTGATAAAGAAAAAAAAGCTTCTGACAACCCAGAGNACAAAGAAGAACCTGGNCTGATGGAATCGTATGGGTCTTTTCCGGTATGGTCTCTTAAATTGATTGATACGTTAACCCCGGAATTTTTGATTTCCAAGGAACCGATTGAAAAAAGAAAACTTCCCAAGTAATAAATTCCTTTTCAAATTTAAAAACTAATGAAACCGATTCAAAGAGCCTTAATAAGTGTTTCTGACAAGACGGGTGTTCTTGAATTTGCCCGAGAACTGCACAATTTTGGAATAGAAATTCTTTCCACGGGAGGTACGGCGGAGCTACTGCGTAAAGGTGGAGTTCCGGTGATTCAGGTGTCGGATTATACCGGTTTTCCTGAGATGATGGATGGAAGAATTAAAACTTTACACCCAAGGGTACATGGTGGAATTCTTGGTAGAAGGGATGTTCCCGAGCATATGAAGGCTATGGAGGAACACGGAATACGGCCTATTGATCTTGTGGTTATTAATCTTTATCCATTTGAGCAAACCATAACTAAAGAAGGTTCCACCCTGGAAGAAGCGATCGAGAATATAGATATTGGTGGTCCTGCTATGGTTCGTTCCTCTGCCAAAAATTGTAATGACGTGACTATTGTTGTCGACCCCAAGAACTATGGATTAGTGTTGGAGGAAATGAAAGAAGGCTTTGTCTCCTTAGAAACGCGTCGGCGTTTGAGTCGTGATGCTTTTGCACACACAGCAAGGTATGATTCCTTGATCGCTACTTTTTTATCAGTTCAATGGGAGAATGAATCGGGTTTTCCGCCTTTTTTAAATCAGCCTTTTTCCAAAGCCCAAGATTTGCGATATGGAGAAAACCCTCATCAGTCTGCAGCTTTATATAAGGAAAGCAATCCGCTGAATACCGATATTGTTTCTGCAAGGCAGATTCAGGGTAAAGAATTGTCCTTTAATAATTATATCGATCTAAACGCAGCGTGGGAACTGGTCAGAGAACTGAGTTCGGGAGCTGTTACAATTATTAAGCATACCAACCCTTGCGGAGTTGCTATCGGGAAAGATCAGTTAAATACCTTTGTTTTAGCGAGAGAAGTAGATCCTATTTCTGCTTTTGGAGGAGTCTTAGGATTCAATCAACCTGTTACTGCTCAAACAGCAAAAGAAATCCTAAAAAACTTTGTAGAAGCAATTGTGGCTCCCGGTTTTGAGTCCGAAGCGATAGAATTATTCTCCTCAAAGAAAAATATAAGGTTGATGCAAATACCTGGTTCGGGATTTAATTCAAAAGACAAACGATTCGACTTTAAACGAATTGGAGGTGGACTACTGGTACAAAGTTTGGATACTTTAAATTATGTTGAGGATCAATTGAAAATTGTTAGTGAAAGAGAACCTACCTCGTATGAAATGGAAGATATGAAATTTGCTTGGTTGGTGGCGAAACATGTTAAATCTAATGCTATTGTTTACGCAAAAGACAAAGAGATTTTAGGTATTGGTGCAGGACAAATGAGTCGAGTCGATTCTGCTAGGATTGCAGTTGAAAAAGCTCGCAAACCTTTGTCTGGTGCTGTTATGTCTTCGGATGCTTTCTTCCCCTTTAGAGACTCTATCGATGAGGCTGCGAAAAATGGAATCTCGGCTATTATTTCCCCCGGTGGTTCTATCCGAGATAAAGAGGTGCTTCAAGCTGCCAAAGAGCATAATATTGCCATGGTATTTACCGGGACAAGACACTTCAAGCATTAAAATCGAAAATTCTTCACTCCTATTTTATCCCTCCAAGATCCAAGTAATAATTTTTTCTAAGAGTAAGTCTATCAATGAATTCAATATTAGCTATGATTTAGATGTAAATAGTTTTATCTAAAAGCCGTTAAGCTATAAAGGCCATCTATCCTGTTTTTAATGTATTTACCACTTTTGTATAAAATCGTAACAAACAACTTCCTAATTAATATGGGATGTTTCAAAAATGAAAAAACTTAAAAAGCTTAGTATTAAATTTATAAAATTCAGTATTTTTGGGATCATTGTTTATGGTGGATGGTTGGCCTACCAAAAATGGGAATCGTTTAAACCAGTCTTGGCTAAGCTTGAAGAAAAACACCCAGAAAAATATGCGCAAATGTGGGAAGAAGCTACATCATTACATATTAGTGAGACGAAAAAATTGTATCGTGAACTCGATAAAATGACCCTGGCTGATGTTATTGACCTTCGCTATAACAATTTTTTAGAAAAGAGAAACGCTGATAAAAAATTTATGGAAGAATCCTATGACCAAGAACTGCAAATCCGGATTAAGGAAAGAACATCTAAGCTAGAAGATAATCCATCTAAAATAGAAGAATTAAAAAACCTCAACCA
>NZYH01000038.1 GCA_002697825.1 Nitrospina sp.
TCAATATATAAAAACTCGAAAACCATAAAAACTGAAACACATACCCAGAAAATAAAAACTAAAAAAAGTGACAAAACACCTATCAGAAACTTTGATCTTCCTGAGTCTTTCAATCCAAAAGAAAAATTTTGGCTCGATAAAAACCAGAAGCTATCTCTAGCTATAGGGACATGGATCAGCACAGGGGAAACAAGTTGGAATCACGATATATCTAACACCAGTTCAATTACAGGAAACCCTTCGTCAGAATTAATCTATGAAGATTTAGAATCTAATATCATCGAGCTCGAAGGAGAGATAAAACTTCCCCACAGAGTTTTTCTTCGGACTCAATTTGGTTTTGGAACTATAAATGATGGTCGTCTAGTTGATGATGATTTTGTAAGTGCTGCAGGAGCAACAAGTTTTGGCGCTAGCCAATCGGGTCCACACCGAATATCTAGATCGTTCAGCAATATTGATGGAGACAATATGTGGTACCTTAACCTTGATCTAGGATTAAAACTATGGGCAACCAAAGACAATGCTCATTTCACAAGAGTTTTTATTGGATACCAGCACTGGCAGGAGAAAGTCATTACCACTGGAGTAGAACAAGTTGAATGTACTTCCTTCACAGGCGGAAACCCATTTTGTGAAAGCCCTGGAACAGTTTCATTTGTGGGACAAAAGGTTATATCCAACGAGGTGCGATGGGATTCCCTAAGAATTGGCTGGGAAGGTTCTTTTCGCTACAGCAAAAGGTTTAGGTTTGATATGGACTTAGCTTATATCCCAATTTCAGGATTATTAAATCGCGATATTCATCATTTGCGGACTGATTTACAGCAAGACCCTTCTTTCGAAATGGACGGCACTGGGAGCGGTTATAATTTAGAGGCAAGTTTTAAATACTCTTTAACAAAAAAGTTATTTTTATCGGCAGGCTATAAGTACTGGAAAATTAAAGCGAGTGATGGTACTTGGAAAAACCTCCCTGTTGTTGGAACGCAAACTTTAGGTAATTTAAATGACCTTTCTTCCTCGCGACAAGGGGTCACAGCGCAATTGGAATACCTATTTTAATCACACCTGCATTTATTCTCTTTAAATTAAAAAAATACTTCTGGCTACTTGTTATTCAAAATTTTTTGAAATAGAGCTATTACAAATAGCTTTACTTAAAACTTCTAAAAGAATTATAATTCAGCCAGCTATAAGGCAATCCCAAAAAGAAACTGACTTTTTTAAACTTTAATTATTTAAATATGTTTCTATCATCAAAAAACTTTATTCTAATTAGGCTTCGTTTTATAGCATGTATCAGCCTGCAAGCATTTCTTTTACTTGCCGGTTGTGCAATGAGCCTTGATTATTGGAAAGGCCAAAAAAAATCCAAACTAATTTCAACTTGGGGGTCGCCCCAAAAGACCATTCCTGATAAAAAAGGGGGGGAAGTATATGTTTACGATAGGAGTCCTTGGGAAACAAAGACTAATTATCTAGGAAACAATACAGGTCCAACTCGATTAATTGGTTTCTACATTAACAAAAGAGGGGTCGTCTATGGTTGGAAAGAATTGCCTTTGGGGAAATCTCTTTATAAGTAAATCCATCCTTTGTATCATTTACTGTTTATTTTTATTACTCAACGTTGGTTACGTGGGCGCAGATACAGAAGCCAAATTATTTATTAAATACGAGAAACCTCTTTTATCTGCAAATATTCAGGGAGCAAAATTATCTGATGTAATTAGAGAGTTAAAGAATAAGACCGGGGTTGATTTTAATTATAGATCCCTTCCCGACCAAATTATTTATTTGAGTTTTGCAAACTTGTCTCTTAAAAATGGAATCAAACAAACTATTCCCTACGGTACAATTTTTGTTTCTGACCAAAACTCCTCAGGGGAGGAAACTATCAAATCTGTTTATATTCTTACTTCCTTAGGATTAACTCAAAACAAGTTGCAACCTGTAATTAGTTCACCCATTCCTTCGTTAGAAACCACTCCTCAAAAGGGTATTGAGTATTTAGCGTGGCAGGCAAAAGATGCTGCGTTGGCCTATCAATGGCTACTGCAATTGCAAGAAGAAGACCCTGATAAACGACTAGAAGCGATAATAAAATTGGGTAAATTGGGATCAAATTTCTTTTCGGTTAAGGGCCTCTACCTCGCTCTTAATGATAAAGATAATAGAGTACGCAAAACGGCTTCAGAGGGCTTGAAAAGACTCGATGAACAAAACATTTTCAGGTCATTAACCGAGGAATTACAACAAATTGAGCCGATCATTCAAAAGCACGCTTTGGAAGTTATAAAGCTTCAAAAGGGGGAAAAATGGGAGTTGTTATTGCGACAGTCAATTGAATCGAATCAAATCGACACTTCTTTACGAAAAAAAGCTGAAGAAATTCTGTTAGAACTGCAAGCCAAGTCCAGGAGAAACTAACGTCTGCGTCTTCTTTTTCTTTTACCTTTACTCTTCTTTTTAACTGCCTTTTTAATCACAATCGGAGGATTTGCAGGCTCGTTAGTCACTCGCCAAACCTTACCATCCTCGAGATACATTCTTTGTTGATCTTCCAAGCTAAGTGGCATCGCCCCTAACCTTCCAAACACACTGACCTGGTTACCACTTTCATCAATCGCACGATCACGGTCCAACCCCTTTGACAGAGTTAATGCACGACCGTCGAGTTTTTTAGAAGCCACTAACTTAGGTTTTGGAAGAGGACTAAAACCAAAATGCGCTACACCTGACTCATCATTTCCCGGTGAACTCAGTTGAATAACGCGGAGTCCGTTATTTCCATCAGCGACAAAAGCAAATGAGCTGGAAGAAACAGAACCCACCTTAACTCCACGAACATCGTTCATCTTACCTTCCGCATCGAAAGTAAGAGTTATTTTAGGTTTCTCTGGGTTTTCTATATCAACCACTATCAATCCTTTTTTACCGCCTGCAACATACGCATATGTTCGAGCCACATAAACATCGTGAGCCTCTGATAATGGGATAATCGCACCTTCAACCAGTTTTGGTTTGTCCTGAATAGTTACATCAAAAACTTTTAACCCTTCATCGTCCACTACAAATCCATAACGAAATTGTATAGCTACGGTCCTAGGGTTTTTAAGACCCTTTATCTCAGTCACTAGCTTCGGCTTTAAAGGGTCCTCTAAATTTACAACCTGTATCCTATCCAGACAACTGATGTAAGCATAAACACCGGCCAAGGTAATAGCTTCGGCATTTTTTAGAAGACCGTCGGGGTTGTACGTGAAGGCACGTTCAATAAAATTGTTTCTAGGGTTACCATCAAGGAATGTGGTTACATCAACACCAATCAAACCTTCATAGCGATCCGTAAAAAAAGCATACTTATAAATTGGATGCATCGAGGCTTCTTCATTTTCTGGAAGAGCTTTACGATTAGCATCAACAGGCATATTTGTAGGCAACGCTAAAGAGGTTGCAAACCTGGAAACTATTCTTGGAGACTGACCTAATGACGAAAATGGAGACTGGACAATCCGCTGGGAATAACCTTTGTTATCAATATTAGCAACATCATAAACCCAGAAACCTGCTTTACCTTGAACCGTATAAAGGTATTCACCTCTAAGTTGCAAACTTCGCACTCCTTGGCGATATTTACTATTACCATAAGAATTCTCCAATTCTTTGCCCTTAGCCAGGTGTTTAGCAAATTCATCAGGGTAGGCATATTTGTGCGTATGTGAACCGATCACTGCTTGAGGCTCTTCAGTTTCAGTAACGGCGACTGCTTCCAGACCNTGTTCNAGNCCAAGNTAAATATACTTNCCAAAAAAGTTGACGANATTAGTACCATGAAGAAATANCGAAGCCATCCATGCGTTATTATCATTTNTCTCTGATANATGGCAGTCGTCACATTTCTTGGTTTCTTTNTTNCGNACATTNTGCGGGTAATGCGGNTTAAAAGCTTGGCTACTATATCCAGCAGAGGAGATGGGNGGTTGCTGAATATAGGTCATTTCCCGATCTCCATTCAAGGCNCTCAATANCAGAGCACTTGAAGAACGTGCCGGAGCGATTTTTCTATTTTTCACCTTACCCCAACGGGCCAGCATGTAACTATCATCTCTTAAGACCTGGGGATTATATGTGGTAAATACTTTACTATTCGTACCCTCAAAATGGCGCATTTTTTCTTTGAAATTTTGTTTCAAGGGAAGGTGACAACCAAAACAATTTGTNACAAAGCCTGTATGGCAAGTATAACAAGCTATTTTTTTGCTGGAATGCGCCAGTTTATTTTTATCGTCAGGGACANTTCCCCAAGTTTTATGGTCGCGTTGAATGGTTTTAGCGTATCTGGCCTTCTCATTAAAGTTTTTACTTTCGGGATTTATGAAATCCTGAACTTGAGGTACTTCCCATTCCCTATCCGGGTATAGCATGGACCTTTGATATATTTTTTTNCCTCGTTTAAAAAAACGTTTTTTACCAAAGGAAGATTTACCGGTCCGCAAATCTCCTTCTCCGGTAGCAGCAGGACCACTTGGAACCAAACTAGCCAGTGTATCCACATCGCCATGACAATCTACGCATTGAATTTCTAACGCATCCTTATAAGCACCGTAAAGTTTGCCATCTCCATGGGAATCTTGAGAAAAATGGCAGTCTACACAATGCATTCCTTTTTCAACATGTACATCCTTTAAGTGCACCGCTTTTTCCCAAAAATNAGGTTTGTCTAACGAAACAATTTTATCTTCTTTGTCTAAGAGATTCCCTTTTCTATCCTTTTTGAATACCCCTCTAAACATCCAGCCATGACCGTGGTAATCAGCCATTTGTGTATGCTTGAGCTTAGAGTTCATCTCGCTNGATTTTTCAAGAAATNTTTCATTTCGCCATAATCCCCTACTAACAGCACCTTCTGGNTTTGCCTGATAACCTTCGGCTAATTCCTCAGGNGTTAAGACGGGTGTTTTTTCTGGATACATAAATTTGGCATCTGTTTCATAATCCCACATTGTATAACCCAGATAAGTATTAACAAAGGCATTGGGTTGATGCATATGGCATATCAAACACTGACTAGTAGGAATAGCATTAGTAAATCTATGACTGATGGGNTGACCCCTTTCATCCTTNGGAATAGTCGGATCTTTGGAAAAACTTAAACCTCGATGACCAAACTTGGAATAAGGCCCAGAACCATCTTTATCTCTACTATTTGCATAAACAACATGGCAACTGCTGCATCCGCTCGATCGAAAATCACCAGGGTGGTCATTCGTACCTAAAAACCAAAGCAAAGGATCATTCAGACGGGTTTTATGAATATTCAATGTTGGGGTATCAATCCTAAGTTGTGTCCCGAGACCTCGATCACCTGTCTTCATATCAGGTTTACCGGGTTCCGGGAAAATACTTAAAGTATTCAGTAAACCAGGTACCCCTACCTCAGAGGGGTTAGCCCGAGGGATTCTCCCCCCTCTNTCAAAAGATCGAAATATATTTCCAGGTTTTGTAGTTTCCCAGCGAGGTAGAGGAATTACGGAAGGTATAGCTCCTTTAGCTTTTTCTTTTTCTGTCAACTCTCGATAAAAGGTCTTTCCCTCATCATCGGTAACAGCAACTCCAAAGGCCTGAGCAGGTTTTCCATCGTTCGTGTAATACTCTCCTAAAACATAGTTTTTAAAAGGCAGTATCCCGTTATTGTAACTTGCGCCNCCAAATAACATGGCGCCGGTAGACATAATACTTCTCGGAACGTTTGCTACATACTGTTGATGACAAAATGACCCTCCACAGGTCGTCTCTGCTACTCGCAAATCTCCTGGGTTCATAAAACGTATAAACTCTCTGCTCTCCTTATTTAGCAGGGTATAAGAACGAACTGGATTGGCAGACGTGGGCCATTTGTCTGGATATTTGGGTTGGATATGAGACTTTTTCTGGGTTGTAAGATATTTTTCNGATTTAGGATCTAGTCCCTTTTCGATAGAAAACCCTGCATTACCGCCATGGCAATCTGTACAGCCTAATTTTATTTTTTCATCAACGTGCATTTTTTCCACACCTTGGTGACAACTATTACAACCCAAGCTTTTCTTTTCCACCTCTTCTTTTGACTGTTTTCCAATATCAGTTGCACCAATAGGCGCCCAAGGGTCNACAGAAATAACTTCNATAGTTTTGCCTATAGCAGTTTTACCCTTCGATTTTTTCTCGCCGGTTTCATTTATTTTTTTAACTTTCTTCTTGCTATTGCTTAAAACCTGATCTTTTTTCACNGCAGGNTTAGGCTCAACAGATGGTTGTACTTTTTTCGAAATATTTTTTTGAGATATTTCTTTACCCTTTTTAGCTGCATTACCCTCAAGAGTCGGCACAATTCCAATACACCAAACCAATATTATAAAAACCGTAAGACGCAATAGACTAGTTATCTTTATCGACATCATTTTTTGTAATAAGTTCCGCACATTAAATTTATTGAAAGTTTAGTAGGTAAAAATAAGTCTCGATGTTACAGAATATAGGTTTCCATCTGTCAGGATATCTTTAAATCCTTCCCCAGGAAAAAGAACATTAGTCCCTACNTCCACAATAACATTATTATTTAACCAGGGCCTCCACTCAGTTCCTAAACTTAAATCAAAACCTATATCTCTAGCAATATTAGCCTGGTTTAAAACTAATTCTAAAGGTTCAGTCTTTTCAAAGCTGAGTTTACTCAAATTCANAGTACTTCGAATCTTTGGACTAAAATTTAAATCCATTCCAATATTGTAAATATTAATACCAGGGTTAACAAAGTTTGCTTGTCCTTGAGCTTTGCTACTNCGAAGACTTGGGAAAACACTATCCTGATTGACCATTTGAACTCCTGTTCCTGCCAGGGGAATGGCCTGTGCAATCCAATAAGTATTTCGTCCACCGACAAAATTAGGATTAGGNAAGATAGCATCGAACCCCTCTCCCTTACCATCCTCGGGGTCACCATCTCCTGATGCATGCAGCCAACTAAATCTATAGCGAACCCAATCATCGTCGATAGAAAACTCTAGCCCAACGGCAAATGCCGCAATATCAACCTCTCTACCAGCAATATTATTTAAACTGTCATTTCCCAAGGCATAATAAAAAAAGTGGCTGACGTTAACTCTGCCCCAATGGCCCTCGCCAGCAAGCCCTAAATATTTCACATCCACCTCATGTTCGGCAGCATCCCCAATCGCATCTGGGCGGGCAAGAAACAGATTTTTATCGTATTCAGTCGAAGGGCCATCATTATTATAATGAACACTGAATTCAGCCGTATAGCCCTTAACCAAAAAATCTTGAGCATAAATATTGGCAATAAAAACCTCTTGCTGGCGGTCGTTAAAAGTATTCAATAAGCTATTCGTATCCTTCTCCAGCATTTCAAAATATAAAATATTAAACTGATAAATATTATTATCCAATGTTCCAAGAAGGCGACCACCCAGGTTTGAATCTTCAAAAATAATTCCCCTAAAATCTGAATTGAANTTTTGTATCCCTCCCTTGAAAGAAACAAAGTCATAATATCGATTCAAATCGAAAAGATGGTATTCGACAGAAGCTTCTTCCAATGCGTAGTCATCGGTTGTTCGAACCGTTCCTTTACGAACATCCCGCGAAAGGATTCCATTTTCAGCAGCGTTTATATGAGTAAGGTTTATGGCAGGNGTGAGACGAATCTCCCAATCACGCGGGCGGAAAGAGGTATCGCCTTTGAATAACTCCAAGGTAAATCTAAAATCTTGAATATATGCATTCTTACGATTTCCACCAAAAAACTCTTCGGCAATTGGGTCAGCAGCACTGACACCGGCAGGAGTAGGAACTGTCCCAAAAAACTCAAACCGGCTAATNCTGTCAACCCTTGCAGTAAAAAAGATATCCTGCCCCAGGACAGGACGGTCTCCCTTTAAAATATTTTGGTTGTAGGGATCGATGAGGTTTTCCCTATAAAGAATTCTCCAACGATCTTCGAGAGGCTTAACCCCTTCAATAGTTTTTATCTTGGTCTCATCNTGGTACTCTTTTTTTTCAGAATGTTTTACCGGCTCAGGCTTACCTCTTCTTCGACGCCTTCGTTTTCTTTTAGATTTTTTTGCAGGTTCGCCTTTTTGGGAAGATATTTTCTTGTCTACTTTTTTTTGCTCGGAAACTTTGTTCTGCTTAGGGATACGTCTTCGACGACGTTTTCGTCTTTCAGCCACAACTTCTTCAGTANTCTCGTACCTTTCGTTTTCCTGCGNATATAGGTATTTTGACGATACNCTACTTACCGGTTTGGAGTAAGCCAAGCCAGATGGAAAGAGCAACAAGCCTAAAAATATTGAGGCAACCCAAATCACTGNTTGACATCTGAGGTTGGAGTTTTTCATTCTTTAGNATGCTCTCGTAATTTAGTTNCCCAAATTTTTTGGATTTCTTGGGTATTTCAGATAGGGCATACGAACATCAGAAATTTTATATTGATCGGAGCGTATGCTTGCTGGAGGTTCAAAGCCAACTGCCCCAGCTGCTGCCACCAAATCATCCTGTTCGACACCATCNCCACTGACCCCTAAACCACCAATCAAAACTCCGTTTTTGTATAAGGGCACACTACCTGGAAAAAACACAATCCCACTTTGATTAGCAGTATTTGATCCATCTCGTCCTTGTGTGCAGGGGTTGGCTGCATCATTTGTTAAGACATTTCTGTAAGGGCCTGGGCCTGCGAAATCAAGACCTGACGGGAAAAACCGTTGGCTTCCAAAGCTTATCGTACGATTCGTTATAGCGGTTCCAACGGGCATGGCCACTTGATCTAAAGCATTAACACTGCTACCACTAAAGTAGTTCACGTTGCGTGCTTTGGTCACAGCCACATCAAGACTAAAAACCGTCGAATCTGATTGCCGGTAAACCGCAAGAATATTCCCATTAATATCGCCAATGGCAAAAACCATTCTTGAGGTTTCCGTATAAGGTAAGCGAATAGCTGCTCGGATTAGATTTGCCTTTGCACGGCCTTGATTGATAATTTGATTCAAGTCAGCTACGGTAAAAGAACCACCCGCTGTGGGCCCCACTAAAAACCCTGAGGGTACAGCAGTGCTACCAGCTGCAGTTCCAGCTGTAGAGTTAACGTTTAAAAATCCACCACCTCCGGCTGTATAATTTGCATTTCTAAATGAACCCGCATCACTGGAAAAACCCGCTGGACGGGTGGTCTGTTTCACACCCGGCAAACGAATACCATCGATAAATATTCCTCCNCCACTAAATCGGGGNACTTCAAAACCAACCGCTCCTGNAACAGCNGCAAATTCTGCTGCTTCATAACCGGTACCCAATTTTCTTAAGCCTCCTTGAGGATCGTTAGTCAATGCCGGCCCAATTCCGAAAACACCGACTCCTCCAACCAAAGTGTTTCCCTTGTACAGAGGAAATGAACCCGGAATGGTCATAATTCCTTGACCACATCCAGTCGTTGTACCGTTTTCGCACGTACCACCTGCAGCTGCAAGGGCTTGTGGAAAACTNTGCCCNCCCAAATAGGTCATATTTAGATCGCAACCACGATTATTATGTTCNATACCGAAAAGGGCGCCGTTGGGAGTAAACTTAATACCGGGCGGGAAATGTTCTCCACTAATAAAACGAACCGTACGAGAGGTTAAAGCCGCCTGGTTATGAGAAAAAAATGCTGCTGTGCGCGCTAAAGCTACGGCAGTATTTTCGTTAGCTGTATTTTGTGCTCCTGGTTTAGCGTAAGTAGCAAGAATGGTTCCNTGTCGATCCACTACAGCTACAATCATATTATCCGTATCAAGCGATTCTGATGCATTGGTCACTATTGTATCGACCTCAGCTTCAGTAAGTGCAGCGGCTGTTTTAGCATTGCCCGCTGGGAAAAAGGTCCTCGCAAAAACTACGTTTTCCCCAGATTGAGCCTTAGAAGTCATGGAACCAAAGGCTGCCAACTCTGAAAAAGAAATTACTGGTGGCGAAGCTTTAGTAGGAGGCAGTTTCACTTTTTTGGGTGCAGGTGCTACAAGAGGAGACACTTTAACAGGAACCGACTGAACTTTGTTAGGTGNCGAAGCTACCGCAGCCAAAGTTTTAACAGTAGACGACTTCACTATTTTTGGTGCAGGAGTAACTGCGGGTGATGCTTTTAAAGGAGCCGATGNAGCCTTATTTTTTGCAACTAAAGTTTTAGGAGAAATGGAGACTGCAGGAGAAGATGTTGCACCGGTCACCTTATCTAAAACAATTGAAACCCAAGATTTTAGGGNCAAAAACCAACCGGNGGGATTCGTTGTTGAATCTACAAGTTTTGCATCACCCTTACTATTACCATCTAAAACAATAGCATTTGGAAATAATTGTTGAATTGCCTTTTCCAAAGGCAAACCATCAAATTTTAAATTGACGATCTCTTCTTTTGGTAAATTATCAAGTTGCACATTTACNCCGGCAACTTTATTTAGTTCGTCGATTACTTCAGATAGTTTTGCNCCCTGAATATCAACAGAAAGCAAGGATTTCTCAACCTGGATTGAAATCTTCCCAGCCTTGTCTGCATGAACCAAATGGGGAAGAAAACATGCCAGTNCAAAAATCAAAAAAAAACAGATTTTTCTCAACGACATCAGTACCTCTTTATTTGACCAACGTTGCTACCGCAGCCAAGTTCTGGCCAAATACTTTGGCATCGTAAGCCGGTGGCTCCTGCCCCTTCTCTTCAGCAAACAAACCAAAATATAACTCATCAATTGCGGCAAGCATTGGCTCGTCTGGGTCGACGGAAAGGCCATCAACAATCATGAAGGCCTGTATAGCATCTTCTCTGCTAGGAGATGATGTGAAATGACTGTCGCTGGCTAAAGCCTTAACAATTTTACCAACTTGTCCAGCATCATACTTAGCCTGCAACATTTTATTTAATAGGCTTTCAGCCTGACCAGCCAATTTTTCTGCTTTGGAAGCCAAGGCCCCTGCATCCCCTAGGGACTTAGACAGATCCTTCAATCCTGACTCAATAGCTTTAATGTCAGCAATCCCAATTCCCGAAAGGACCCGTAATACATTGCCGTGACTCTGAGCCTGGTTAAAACCATCCTGAAGCAGACCTTTCTCAAGCTTGGCTTTTGCCGCGCCTTTTAAGCTTAAAAGCGATTCTCTTAGGGAAATAGCCTGACTTGCGGCCATCATTTTGGCAGGAAAACCNTCACCTTTATCGGGGGTTTCTTCCCAATGAACCGGCATTGTTTTCTGAAAGTATCCCATTTCAAATTTCAAGGAAGGATGACCTGCTTTGACCATATTCCCATTTATCTGATAATGACAAAAAACNCAGGTTTCAAGGCGAGTCCTTGGATCCTTTGCATTCCACATACCTTGCTTTACTGACTGATCATGACGTTCCGCTCTCTTCGCAGTTAACTCATCACCTGTTACACCCTTTGGTTCATAGGGCTTGGCATGTGGTTCTAAATATTGCTCTGCAGGGCCGTGGCATAATTCACAGGTCACACCTTCGTTTACATCGTACTTTTCACCTTTTAAGTCTGGCTTATCTTCGATGCTTAAAGTATGACAAACAGTACATTCTTTACTCTCTTCTGGTTTTCCCTTAAGCCCAAAATCCTTTCCTATTTTCTGCGAGTCTTCCTCAAAAAGAACACTATATCCTGCCGAATGAACTTCGGCCTTGGCCCAGGTTGTGTATTCGTTGGCCCTTGGTTTACTTTTATGCCCATGACATTTCGCCTGATTACAACTTCCAGCACCAGTAAACTTCAAAGGAGAATCAACTTTGGGGGGGAATGTCCGCCCAGCCATAGTTATGTCTTGAGCCCAAGAAAAAGAACTTAAACAAAATAAAACCAGAGAACAGAGTCCAGCACCTATTACAAATCGGAAATATTTTGAGGTCATGAGTTTCATCTCCTTACCAAACCAAATTTAAAAATATATTTATANACTNTATACATNANTATATNNGNTTCTAATCNATAGGAATNTAANAGCTTATTNCTTGNANATTGNNGGTCATTTATCCATAGAAACCAACGATTATCAACTATTTTTAATAGGGCAGAATATTGGATACTTTCATTTAAATAAAATCACTGTTTTAGAAGGCTATAGCCAAGCGGGGCTTCTTGGTTTACTACCATTTTACCGGAATTATACCCACGTTCATTGCCAGGNTGATAGCTATGACAATAAACACACTCATTCAAAGCAGCCTGAGTTTTTTCATGACAATTCTTACAAGTTTGAATGGGAGGCAATGACACATCTAAGGTCGAAATACTATTTTCCATTGATTCATGGCAAGTTTTGCATTCCAAAAACTCATGTTTCAAATGATTGACCCCTTTGAAGGTAAAATCCCTCGGGCTTTTTGTTGGCAAAGTNTCAGGCAACCTTAAATAGTTTTTATTTGTTTCGTCCTGATCATCGATTAACGCAGGTTCGCCGTGTCTTAATGTTTTTTTCTCTTCCTTTTCCAAATCCCAAATAATTGCTACATTATTATAAGCTGCAGAAANAACCTTTGACCCTTCCTTGCTAAAAAACAGAAATGGCACTTGGTTTTCATGCCCCTTAAGTTCCTTGAACATTTCTGCTGTCTCGGTTTTCCACAACCGAACGACCTTATCACTGGATCCTGTAGCAACCTGAGTGCCATCATTATTAAACTTTGCCGATAAAAATAATTGCCTTATTATTTTCTTTTCTCCTTTTTCTTCCCCATAAACTCTCAGGGTGGAAACNACCTCTCCTTTCACAAGGTTCCAAACTTTAGCTGAAAAATCTTCTGACATTGAAATCATTTTCGAACCATCACTGCTGAGCTCTAAATGGGTCACAGCTTTGCTATGACCCATTAATGGTTCTCCAGTTCCCGCGGGGAACTGCCTTAACTCCTCCCCCTTGTCAGCACTCCAAAAAACTATAGAGCCACTAGATGTTCCTGCTATAATTTGTTTTCCATCAGAGCTAAATCGGACAACTAAAATCTCAGAATCTTTAGGTTTTAAGCTTGCCAAGTTTGTGCCTTCGGCAGTGTCCCAAAGAATTACTCCGGCATTGCCATCGAAGGTCACCGCTCTTGTTCCCAACTTATTGATCTTAACTTTTTTAATTGGTTTATCATGCCCTGATAATGTAAGCAGAGGTTTCTGACTGCCAATATCCCAAATAATGGCCTTCCCATCATCGGCTCCAGTAATTATCTTTTCTTCTGAAGGAAAATAAACAGCATCATTGACAGATCCAGTATGCTTTTTAAAAACTAAAGGTAGTGCTTCACTATCCTCAAGATTCCAGATTCTCGCAGAAAAATCCCTAGAAGCAGAAAGCAAATTATTTCCTTGGGAATTGAATTGAATTGAATGAATTACGTCATCATGCCCCTGTAAGAAACCTTTCTCTTCCTTTTTCAACATATCCCATAATCTAATCCTGTGGTCCCAAAGGCTGAACGCAGCCAAGGAAGCGCTCCCGCTCACACCGGCTGCGGGTTCTACATCAAGAAAGTGACATTCAATACACCCTCCCTTAGCGGAGAAGAAAACTTTGTTTTCCAGCGTGGTTAAGCCACCTATACGGTCTATCAATTTATATTGCTTCTTTACCCATTCCGATTGTGTTTTTGGTTTCGGTTTCGATTTTTTCCCTCTCCTGCCCCTCCTACTCCTCTTGCCTTTTTTCTTTGTAGATGGCTTCGAACCGCTGCTTATCAAAGTAGGATTATTTTTGACATGATCGTATAAAAAGTCGGTAGGAGAATTTAAAAAAGTACGCACTAGCTGGGTTTTTTCATGTGGCACATTAAGCATTGCAGCAGCAGATCCCACACTTAGCTTATGACAACCAGCACAAAATTCATCGAAGGTGATTTTCTTGAAGGTTCCTTCTTTCAAGGATAAAGGATCCAAAACATGGCAATCTTGGCAACCCATCAATCGTTTTCCTCCTTCAACCCTTGAATCATCTACTTCTATCGAGGTTAAGTGATATTGATGATTAAGCTTAAGCTTAGAGCTGTCAGTTTTGGCATTACTTAAAAAAGAAAAATTAGGATGAGTTTTATCAAACGCCTCTATAGAAGGTGTAGTCGTTTTGGGATGGATATCTTTAATAATTCCATGGCAATTAGAGCAAAGAACAGGTTTGGTTAAAATTAGCTTTCCCTGTTCATCATGCTCATTATGGCAAGTGCCGCAGCGGTTTTCAAAGGGAAGATTCTGAACAATATTTTTAGTTAAGGCTACCGAATGTTCTCCCATTTTATGACATTGGGAGCAGGCTGGATCAGGCACTTTTGCAAAAACTTTAGTATGACAAGATTTACAATCTGTTTCTATAAACTTGTGGGAATTTGATATTGGACCACTACTCCACGAGCCCTCAAAGTAGCCCATAAGTGGTCCAGCTAAAAAAAATAAAGCCAGCGGAAATATGGTAGCAACTATGAATAATTTTATCGAACGCGCAGAAAAACGTTTAGTAAGATCCAAACTATCTAAGACTTTTACCAGCCAAAGCTCTTCTTCCTCCCTAGACAACTCCTTGCGAACTTCTATAAGCTGTTTAACCTCACCTTTATAAGAGACAGTCAAGGTGGTGTCGCCAATAATTATCTTGTCCCCATTTTCTAATAAGCATTGCTGAACAATCCGATCATTAACGGCAATAGCACCCTTATGCGATTCAGCCTTTTCAATAAATAATTTCTCTTCCTTTTGAGATAGGCGTGCATGCAAAAATGCAACTGTGCTTTCACGCAAAAGAATGTCCGATGCGCTACCACGGCCTATAAGGATCACAGCTTTTTCGAGCTCTTTAACTGAGCTTTCCGTGACACCCTTTAAGTTGACATTTTCAATAACGTACTGAATGCGCATGTAATTGCCCTACAGATAATAAAAAACAGAAAAAATATGAATCCCCAAAGTAATCAGCAAGCCAAACGATAAGGGGAGATGAAAAAACAACCATACTTTGAGCCGATAATGGGCACCCATCTCATCATAAAATTGATTCATCAGCCTTATCTTTTCTTTACCCTTACCCAAAGCTTTCAGACAAATCTCCTGCTCTTCTGTTGAGAGTTCAAGAATTAGTTTTTGAATTTTTTGATTTGAAATGAGCTGGGGTCTTTTGCTGGCAAAAGCAACTTGCCTGAGTTTGGTTTCTATAGGTGGATTGATAGATGAGATTAAGTTTAAAAACTGATTACTTCTCCCCTTTTCTAATTGTTGTAAACCTGACTCGATGGTACGAATATTTTTTAAAAGATCTTTTGCAGAATCACCCCCTCGATTAGAAAGAATCTCGGAAGGATACTGTAGATAATAATAAGTTCCCCACACGCCACTAAGTATAGTGGCCAACATCAATCCATAAGCCAAACTATGCACATTCATTCCAAACTGAAATCCGCTGTGCAAAGGGACAATCAGAACTAAAAACAATCCTATCCAGATATGCGCAGATACCCAGCCCTTAAGGGTCCCCAAGTTGGAAGCGTAGGCACGCTTGCGGATCCCTAAAAACATAAGCAGGATAATACCCAATGTCGCTATGACTCCGTATGTATAACCTATAAAGGTCGCCCCATCTTTGCCCGCCAAGGGGTCATCAAAAAGGTAAAATCCTAATAGAAAACCAAAGAAAACCAGGTTGACCTTAAACCAGCGAAAATCTAAATAATTAACTATATTTTCTTTAGCAAACATATTTTTGGATTTAACTGTTTTCAAGTAGCTCTTGTAGTTCCGATTTACTGATACGCTGCGCAGCTCCCGTAGGGCAGGATCGGACGCACGCGGGCCCTCCTGGCAACTTTGTGCACATATCACATTTTGCAGCAACTAAAGAAGGTTTTTCATCTTCCTTGGATTTAAAAATTGACGACCAAAACGAGGTGTTGCCCGTATTAAAAAAATCAGCATCGGGCTTCATATAAACCATTTGGATTACGTTGTAAGGACAATTTTTTTCGCAATTACCGCAGCCAATACAATTGTCCTCGATAACAATCTCGCCATTCACATAACGCCTTAAGGCATCCGGCGGACAATCCGTCATACAGAGAGGGTTAAGGCAATGTCTACAAGAAGTAGGAACTTGAATAGAAGCATAACTTTCGCCACCCCTTCTGTCTAGACGGCTATGTCCATCATGAGTTGCAGCACAGGCTTTTTCACAGTTATCGCAACCAACACATGTATCAGAATCAATTATAAGAGCGTTGTCGGCATCGGAATAACCCCTATCCAATAAAAAATCTTTAACGCTGTCTGAACCAACCTCGCTAGAAGTCAGTTTTTCTTCGGCTCGATATTTTTGAGCCACCTTAATTAATTTTTCTTTTTCTTCAGGGTTCTCTTCCAAGAAGGCCAGGAATTCTTCTCTATAGATAACATTGGTTTCACATTCCACCGCAGCTTTGATAGTAGCGGTTCTTAAAGGAGGCTTAAAATCAGGGCTGTTCGTATCCGCACCATAGCCAATGAGTGCAGTTTCTCCCAGGTAATTACCAACTGGAACATAGGTTTGAGTTACATCGCTTCCATCGATGAGCCGTGATACGGCAACAGAACCCTTACGTATAATATGAAATGAGTCACCCTCATCACCCTCTTTAAAAATAATCTCACCCTTTTTGTAACGGTTAATTTTTGACTCTTCAATAAGCACTTTGACCTTATCAGGCGACACACCGGGGAAGAAGTTCTGTAAGGTCCGAAACATGAAAGTATCATCAATCGTTTTACTTACACCTTCTACAGAACTGATTAGTTTTTGTATTTGCTTACGAGGAGTTTCAATTAAAACTGTGGGGCCGACTGCAAAGGTACTCGCGGTTCTCCTACGGCCGGATATTAGACCCATTTCCCCAAAAAAATCTGATGCAGATAGATAGAATTTTTGATCGCTCTCCAATTGGATCATAACCTGACCACTTACAATGTTATAAAGCGTATTAGAATAGTCGTTGCGAATAAAAATATTATCGCCATCATCTTTAATATGAAGAGTGGACTCTGCAATTAACTCTCTAAACTGGGGTTCACTCAAATTTTTAAATAGAGGAAGGGAGTCCCGAATTACCTCTAGGTTGTCATTGGTTTCTCCAGGCATCTCCCTAAGTTTTTCTGCAATTAAAACCTGGTCGGCCGGCTCTACCTTGTTACCAAGGATATGCTCGATTACTTCATAGCCTTGATTGATAGCCTGTTTGATTAATGGATATCCGATGAGAGAACCAATCAGGTAAAGGCCAGGTACGTTAGATTCATAACGGCTATTCACCACGGCTGATTCTGCGGGGTTAGGAGTTGAAAACTTAATTCCACAAGCTTCTAAAAATTTTCTAGGTGCGATACTTCCCAATCTTGCAATAAGATGTTGGCAGGGGACCTCAACTTCACCATCAGGCGTGTTTAATACTGTTTTGTCTGCATTGATTCTAGCCACTGTAGAACCATAAAAGCAGCGTACCTTCCCGGATTCTATCGCCTCCTCAATTAAGGCACAGTTAGCATCCTTAGCTCGGGCAAACTCTGACTTGCGATTAACAATAGATACTCGATTTTTTTCTGCCAAGCCAAGGACATTTTCTATGGCAGCATCCCCCGCTCCCACAACTATAATGTCCATATCCTCAAATGCATCAGGATCGCCTAGACGATAAGCGACATGCTGAAGATCTTCTCCAGGTACTTCCATTTTTCTAGGAGAACCCATTGCGCCCATGCTTAGAACAACCGAATCACAAGTGCAATGATCTTCACCAAAAAACACCTTGAACCCTTCATCATTTTTTTCAATTTTAGAAACTTCTACTGGTCGCTTAACTTCAACCTTATTATTCTCGATGGCCTGATTCCAAACCTCAAGAATTTCTTCCCTACTCCCTGCTTGAAAACCTACATCGCCGACCAGCGGAAGTTTGGTTGGTTCAGCCATAACATGCTTGCGTAACTGGTACTGATAGATCGTATTTCCTATTTCGGACTTTTCAAATAGAACATGATTTATGTTGTGCTTGGCCGCATTGACACTGGCACTAATTCCCCCTGGACCAGCACCAATAATTGCAACCTTAAAATGTTCTGCCATATCCATCTCCCCGATCAGCAAAATCCTAGAAAATCAAAGCTTTTTCCTTAATAACTACTTACTAAAATGTAATAGCTACAACACCAAGGCAAAAAATCACCTAATTACTTTAATGAATATATATTAAATAACTCCATAGGCAACCATGGCTTCGGCTACTTTAACAAATCCAGCAATGTTTGCCCCTTTAACATAATCCACGCGATTTTTTTCAGTCCCAAACTCAACACACTGTTGGTGAATATCACGCATAATAGTTTTTAGCCGTTCATCCAACTCATCTCTTTGCCATGACAAACGAATACTGTTTTGGGTCATTTCAAGTCCGGAAACAGCTACTCCCCCGGCATTAGAGGCTTTTCCTGGAGAGAACATGATATTGGCTTCTACCAATGCTTCCATCGCCTCTATTGTTGTTGGCATATTAGCACCTTCAGCCACACCTTTAAATCCATTCTTAATAAGGTCTTCCGCATCAGATAGCTCGAGCTCATTTTGAGTCGCACAGGGAAACGCCAAATCTGCCTTCACCATCCAAGGTCTTTTACCTTCATGGAAGTCAACTTTATATTTTTCAGCGTACTCAGAAATTCTTCCTCGGCGATTCGTTTTTAAATCAATGACGTAATCCAATTTTTCTTCATTCAAACCATCAGGGTCGTGGATGAAACCAGAAGAATCTGACAAAGTTAAAACCTTGCCTCCTAAATGCATTATCTTCTGAGCACAAAACTGAGCAACGTTTCCAGATCCAGAAACAACACAACTCTTTCCTTGCATAGAATCACCATTATGCTTCAGCATTTCTTCCATAAAATAAGCACAACCGTAGCCAGTCGCCTCTTTTCTTATTAAGCTTCCTCCAAACTCAAGGGCTTTCCCCGTGAGAGTCCCCGTAAACTCATTTTGCAGACGCTTGTATTGACCAAACATATAACTAATTTCTCTGGCACCAACCCCAATATCTCCAGCAGGAACGTCCACGTTCTCACCAATATGTTTTGATAGTTCCGTCATAAAAGCTTGGCAAAAACGCATTATCTCTCGTTCGGATTTTCCTTTTGGGTTAAAGTCTGCTCCACCTTTACCAGCACCCATCGGTAGAGTCGTTAGACTATTTTTAAATGTTTGCTCAAAACCCAGAAATTTGAGAATACCTAGATTTACTGAAGGATGAAAACGGAGGCCTCCCTTATAAGGGCCAATGGAGTTATTAAACTGAACGCGATAACCCCGGTTAGTACGAATATTTCCATTATCATCTTGCCAACATACTCTGAAAATAATTGTCCTATCCGGTTCAGTCATTCTTTCGAGGATTTGGTTCTCTATATACTTGGGATTTTCATTTATATAAGGAATAACACAGGCGGCAACTTCTTCAACTGCCTGATGAAATTCTTGTTCTCCGGGGTTTCTTTTTTTAAGACCTTCCATAAATTGATTAAGGTCTAATGGCTTAATATTTGTTGGCATTTGTCGACTCCGTAAAGTTTTTTATAATACTTGTAAAAAAAACCGCTTAATCAAACAATTCCNATTGTTAAGAAGAATTGATCCTATAGTAAATTTACGCAAATACACCGCATATACGCACAACTCTANGCACTTGTCGAGACTTATTTATTTAATTGTTTGAGATAAGAGTTTTTCNAAATTTTTACGTTGACCTAAACGTAGAATTCGGAAGCGGGCAAGCTTTACTTTTCATTGGAANGAGATGTTATGGAAAGATTCTTTCTTTTAAAAATATTTTCAATATATGTATTTNTCTTTAATTAATATTTATTTTCAAATCTACTGCAAAGTTTTTTTTAAGTAACTAAGATCAAAACCTCTGTCACGAATTTTATTTTTTAATTTTTCCAGTGTCTGATGATCTATGTTTGGTGACCGGCTTAATATCCATAAGTACTGTCTGGCAGGTTCACTTACTACGGCATACTGATAGTTTTTGTCTAAATCGATGATCCAGTAGTCCCCCTTGAATGGCCAAAAAAATTGAACTTTTAATTTGGCGTTGGTTCTTTTATCAACGATCGTGGCTTTACCAATGGCTTCATTTAACTCTCCGTCCGAGGCGTACATGCGACATCTGTTTGTCACTTTTATTTGCCCGTTATCTAATTTTTCATAGAATGCGGTGGAACGAAAACACCCTTTCTCAAACCAATTTGGATACAGCGCTATTTCGTACCACTTACCAAGATAACGATCTATATCAACATGAGGTACTACCTGCAACTCTGGAGAAGTTTTTTTGGGTATGCTTTGACAACCACTAATTAAAAAAAAGGCGGGAAGGAAAAAAGTTATACAAACCAATAAGCGGTATTTAAAATTAATCTTCATAGCTTAATATGATATTCGCGATCAATCATGTTAACTAAAAAATTAATTTTAATTTAGGACTGAGTCACAACTCTATATAAAACAAATCCAATGATACCCATCTGCGCTAAATTTACCACCACGCTCAATCGGTGTAAAATATTGAACGTTTTTCCGGCTTTTTCATTTCCCTTTAATTGGTCATCCCGATAACGATTTATTAAAGGCATCAACCACAACCAAGCCAACACAAATAGTATGAACACTAAAACTAAGTACGCCGACTCGGAAATACCCCATAATGAAAAAACCGCTGCAAGTGTCATTCCTGCCATAAACTGACTGTAAACAGGGAAAGTCTCCCTAATAAACGGTCCTGAGATTTCAGGAGGAAGTTTTGTAAACACCAACGGAGTCATAACCGCTGCAAAAAAGAACATTCCACCTATAATAAGAGCTAATAAAAATATCCCAGTAATATCAAAAATTTGCAAATTGCTCATAGTTACCTCAAGCAAAAAAGGTTGGCCACATATATAATAATAAGGATATCAAACTAACAAGTTGTTTTCCAATAAAGTCTCGCACGTCTGCTATTAGACTTTAGTGAATACTATCTTTCTATATTTTTAAAAAATAAAACGCAAAAAAAGATTTAATTCACAAAAGTATATTTTTAATTACTCTGATTCTTTTGCTTTTGCTTTTTAAACTGGGGTACCACAAGCTGCACCTGAGATTTTTCAAAGGTCATCCAATGCCTTCTACTTAAATCTTTGGTTGTAATTATTTTTTTCAAAGCATTATTTGAGTCTAGCACCCTTACCTCATAAAACATGTCTAACCTCCTTTCAAATTTTATACCCTCACTAACCCTTAGAATTGGTTTGGTCTAATAAATTCCGTGCTGCTTCTAAAGCTTTTTTGATATTTGGAAGACCTCCTCCGGGAACAAAATCTATATATTGAATTATATTATTTTGGTCGACAACCATGACTGTTCGTCTCAAAACCCCCAACCCATCAATAAGCAATCCTGTCTTTTTACCAAATTGGTAACTCGGGTTATCGGAAAGGAAAAGCAAATTATGGATTTTGGCTTTTTTGGCGAACAAATGCTGCTCTTCAATTGTATTAGTGCTAAGAGTTATGATATCTACTTGCTTATCCAGTCCTCCATTTGTTTCACTAAATACGTGAGTCTGCTTGTCACACACAGGAGTATTTAATTGAGGAACTATGCTGATTATTTTGATTTTCCCTTTTAATTCATTTAAATTCACGTCCATTTTTCCATACGCTTTAAGATTGGCATTAGGTAAAGGTTTACCTACCTGCAAAACATCTGGGCTGCTTATTGTGGCATTAGTAAAAGTTTTCAAAGGAAAAAGGAAAAAATAAATAACTAGCATTATTAAAATGGTTTGGTTGTTTTTTAAATTTTTCATAATATTTCTCAAGTTTAAATTAGTTGTTATTTTTCTTTTTTAAACGGGGAAACTCGACTACCAGGAATCCAAACATTGTACAAGTAGGTTTTTGCTAAGATCCCGGAGCCCCCAACCCCTGAGGTTTTTCATCGAGTTTCCCTTATCATTCATGTTTTTGGCCATTTATTAACTTTATTTTCTGGCTTTTTAAACCCACTATTTTTTCAGGTTGATCGAATTTGATTAAATAGTCGTAATATTTATCGAAGGCACTGAAATAGGAAACACCTGAAATATTGCAAGGGCTTCCTTTCCCCCCAGTGACAATTGAGATATTTTGATCTATCTTGCTTCTTAAATTAACGAGTAGTTTTTCACTCGATGTAAAATCGAATTTATGAGATATGCTCATCGCTATTATTTCAGGCTTATATTTTTCTGATGCATCAACAATTTCTTCTATAGGATTATCCATCCCCAGATAAATCACTTTGGAGATTGTTGCGCAAGTAACCACAGCGCACATAAGGATTCCAAGTGTGTAGACCTCTCCAGGCAGGGTAGTTATTAAAACCACAGGACCCGCCTTTCTAAT
>NZYH01000039.1 GCA_002697825.1 Nitrospina sp.
TTAGTTATTTCTGAAAGATGATTACAAATCGGAAGAATTAATTCTGAATTATTAAAACAAATTTCTCCCATTTCATCCCATTTGTTTATTGCAATTTTTTTACCTGCTGATTTGTATAATGTTTCTCTTGCCATGATTATTTCTGCCCAGTGATTACCTCGTAAATGAATTACCAGGGGAATATCAGTTTTTGATGCTTCTAATGTAAAATGTCTTGTTCTATCCACGAAAATTACATCAGGCTCAAATTCATTAATTAATTTTCTAAATTTCTTATTTGAAGAAAACCATTTTGAAATTTTTCTGTTTGGAAAACCATCGGCATAGTCAGAATCAAAAACTACTTTGCATTCTATANCTTTTTTTTNTAAATTCNCTGCAAATTCTTTTAAATGAAAAAGCTTNGAACTTGATCCNCCAANTAATANNTTCAACTTAATTTTAGATANTTTTTCAAGTATAATATCTAGTCGTATAANTTCTCATTAAATTTCGNCAANTATTTGTNAGATNGTTTATAGNTCTAATGGNTCTAAAATTNTTTTNCCNTNATCACNATACCATCCATCNGTNGNATTGAATGGTTCNTANGTTANNTGNATNCCTCTTCNNTCNACATCTTTTGTNATTTTTCTCATTCCATGTGCTGCATANGGTCCATCTAAAACCATTAANGANGTATTATCCAAATTATGTGGTTCAAAAATNATTTTTGAATCNNTNNCNTTTCCTTCTTTTGCNTNAAAATCTATGNCNNNNGAAAGAAATGTTCCTCCTGGNTCNNCATCTTTCCAATCNTTNGANAAATATACNAANACAATCAATGTTTTATCNCTNGCATTATGAATATGNGTATTTTGGAATCCNTCTTTTCTTGCATACATGAAATTCATNTGTTTNAGATTNANTTCATNAATTCCNGTAACTNNTGATAATTTNTCAGTGAATTCTTGAGACCATAATATNNTCATAAATTNATTCCATGATTCACTATACCTTGAATCATCTTCTTGAATTAGAACATGTTCNCNNGGTGTTCCATCNGAAAAAAATCTNCCTTCATCTCTTTTCCAAAATTTTCTGTAAGATAATCTNCCNACATCNCCTGCTTNTTGAATATCCCANGTATCNTNAAATTTTGGATANGTGTTAAACAATTTNTCATAAAATTNTCTATNNATAAATTCTTCAANAAAAGTCCATTTTGTTGGATTTCTATTTTTAAAATGTTCAGATTCTTTTTCTATATTGTCCCANTTAATTATTGTCAATTTATTAAGCCTCGTTATTCTACTATTCCTTTTTCCATGTTTCTAAAAAACTTAATTAAAATCCCTTCATATTCTTTTTTAACAATTGGTATTAGAATCATAGTTTTCAAATTAAATTTTATTTCAGTGTTAATTTGACATATTATTTTATTATCTTGTAATGAAGTGGATACTGTACTNTTAGTACCCTTTGCAAAACCATCTAATACTTCTAAAAATATTTCTTTTTCAGATTTTTTCAATACTTTGAGTTTTATTGCAAATTCCTTTTTTATTATGCTTCTAANAAAAATTATTATTTCCAAAATTGTTTCATTATCATTTTCTNCTAAAATTTCAATTTTTTGAAGTTGTCTTGGCAAATTTTTTGGTAACTCTTTGAAATTAGTTAAATTATTCCAAAATTTTGTTTCATCATAATTTAAAATCTGTGAATAATCAAGTTTTACCATATTTTTTTTTTAAAATAGTCTTAGTTATTCGTTTCGAAGTTTATCATGTCTTTTCAAGTGTTAGATAAAGACTAATCTAATAAAAAAAATATTATTAAATATGAAAATTGGAATTATTGGTTCTGGACGTATTATTTCTTCAGTTCATTTACCTTTGTTGTCTTGTATTGATAATNTGGATATTGAGTTTATTGCAGATAGGAAAAACCCNTCAAAACTAGCAAATCTCTATAAAACTAAATCAATTCAGATTGAAAATATATCTAATTTACCTTCATGTGATATTGTTTTACTTGCTCTTCCAATGGGTGCAAAAGAAGAATATATTCAAGAATTTGCAAAAAGAGATTGCTTTATTTTTACAGAAAAACCATTTGCAACAAATTTAGAAGAACATAAAAATTTTTTAAAATTAACTGATAAAATTACTTGTAATTATATGCGAAAATATTACAATACTACTAGACATGCAAAAAATATAATTTCATCTAACGTATTTGGAAAAATTCAAAAAATTTCTATAATTGAAGGTGGAATTCATGGTAAAACCAGTCTGGATAAAAATTCTTATCAAAATGATCCTTCTCTTAGTGGTGGGTTTCTAAAAGATTCTGCTTCTCATACATTTAGTCAACTTGATTTTCTTTTTGATAAAATTTCTGTTCAAGAAGCAAATATCATTTGGGAAAATAATTTTGATATAGAAATTAATGCTACGTTTGGTGTAAATGATTCATTTACTGTTGATTATATTGGAACACAATTAAAAAATATTGAACCGCATACCATATTATTTTTCGAAGATTATAAAATACAATTTAATCATAAAATTCCAGATTCTATTTTTACTATTTCTCCACTAAATTCAGAAAAAAAATACATTCTCCAACAGGAATCATCTTTTGCATCAACTTTTTCTCAAGCATATTATTTAAAATGGAATGATTTTTTGACTAAAATTTCATTATCATCTCAATTAGATACNCAAACTGAAACTTCTATAATGACTACTAAAATAATTAATAATATTATTTTAAAAGGAAGTAAAAAATGAATCTTGGATTAATTGGTGCAAATAGTAACATTGGTACTGAACTTTGTTTTTTACTAAAAAATGACATAATTGTAAAACCCATTGTTCGAAATAAATTAGGTTCAGTATTTCTAAATCATCATGGATTCAACTGNCAGATTTTTGATATTTCANAAGATAATGATGCACAAGAATCACTTTCTGATTTAGATTCAATTGTTATATCATCCTATGCAACAGATCCATTTTCTGATGGTCAAACTCGTTCTAGCCAAATTATTAATGAAAAAATAATTAAAAATTCTATAAAATTTTCAGCAAAAAATTCAACAATAATTTATTTTAGCACAATTCGAGCATTTTCAAATGATATTGTTCCTAACACATCCAATTTTTTAATAAAATCTAACTTTGAAAAAGAAAAAATTCATTTGGAAAAANTACTTCTGTCAGAATCTAAGAAATTTGGTAAACGTGCTTTTGTTTTACGCATGAGTCAAGTTTTCGGGGATAATCAACCTAGAACACATGTTTTTAAAAAAATACTATCAAATAAGAAAGTCATTATTCAAGTTTCTCCTGAAAAAAAATCTAACATAGTTCATACAATTTCTATTAAAAATGCCATTATGAAATGTTTAGATCATCGATCTGTGTCTGGAATATATTCTCTAGTAAATACCCCTCAATGGACTTGGGCCAATGTTATTGATTACTATAAAAAACCTCAAACTATTATTGAATATAGNCCGCAAAATATTATTAAAAATAAAACAAAAACAATAACTAAAGATAACAATAGCTTTGCTTGGAATTTATTAAAATCTAATAAAAAATTTATTAAATCATTTTTGTATTACGCATCTCCAAAGTATGAACCACAAATCCAAAAAAAACTTGCCATCAAAAGAATGTCTGATTCAATATCTAATTTTAAAAAATATGGCCTAAAAGAAAAAAATATAGATTTACAATCATCACAAATCCAAAAATATGAAGATTCTAAAATATATCTTGATGATTTGATTAAAAATAAAACTTCTAAATTAAAATTACCAGAAGGACTNAAAGATTATTCACAAAATGAGGACACTTTTAGTATTGAAGAATTTAATTTTAATTTAATGCCTGGTCCATTTTTAGATGGATTAGATATTACAAAGGATTTATTGCAAAATAATAATNTAGATAATATTTTTAATTAAAAAATTAAACTTCATTTATTTGATTTTTAGTTATTATGTCGTTTATCCATTCTTTGAGGTTTATTGTTGGTTTCCATCCTATTTTATTTTCTATTAAATCAATATTTGCTATAGTTTTTTGTACATCTCCCTTTAGCGCAGGTCCAAAAANTGGTTCTATATTCATTCCTGAAAAATTGATTATGGTTTTTGCTAAATCCAATATTGTTATAGACGTATTTGTTCCAACATTAAAAAATTCATGATTTATGTCACTATCCATTGACATAATATTTGCTCTTGCAACATCGTCTACATGNACAAAGTCTCTAAATTGTGTTCCATCACCATTGATTTTTGGTGGTAATCCTTCCCTCACTTTTTCTAAAAATAATTTCAATACTCCTGCATATTCATTTGATTGACCTTTTCCAAATACATTGAAGTAACGTAATCCAATTACTTTAACGCCATTTTTAGCATAATTACTTGCTAATTCTTCTTTTTTCAGTTTAGTTTCNGCATATGGATTTATTGGATTTCTTTCGTATGATTCTATTATTGGAATTTTTTTTGGATTTCCATATACGCTGGAGGAACTTGCATAAACAACTTTNAAATTATTTTTTTTTGCTAATTTTAAAATATTTTCAGTACCTTTGACATTTACATCGAAATATTTTTCTGGTTTATTATAGGAATCTTGTACTGATGCAAGTGCTGCTTGATGAAAAACTCCATNAACAGAANGTGTTAATTNATCTAGTAATTCAAAATTTAATATATCATTTCTTACAAATTCTATTTTCTCTTTTACTAATTCTAAATTATCTTCTTTTCCAGTAATTAAATTNTCTAATACTATGACTGAATCTCCACGTTTTACAAGAGCCTTTGTTATATGACTTCCAATGAAACCTGCTCCTCCAGTAACTAAATATTTCAAATTATCTACCTATTCCAATTGCATGATATTCTATATCTAAATTCTTTTTTGCTAAAACTCTTCTACAATCTATAATGAATTTCTTCTTCATTTTTTCAATTAANTTAATGTTCAGTTTTTCAAATTCCTTCCAGTGAACCATAATTATCGCACAATGACTTTTCTCTAATGAATTTTGAATTGATTTTGCATATTTTATTTTTTCACCAAAAANATTCTTTGTATTTTTCATTGCCTTTGGGTCAAAAATTGTAATTTTAACATTTTTTTTCAAAAGTTTTTTTATTAACTCTATTGCTATTGAATCTCTAATATCATCCGTATTGGGCTTAAATGCTGTACCTAAAATTGTAATTTCTTTATTTTTTAGATTCCCTAATGATTTATCAATTTGTAAAATAATATTTTNAAGTTGTTTTTCATTAGTTTTTTCAACAGCATTAAGAAGTGATGGATTAATTCCAACACTACCTGCAAAATTAATTANTGCTTTCATATCTTTTGGTAAACAAGATCCACCATATCCTGGTCCTGCATTTAAAAATAATTTCCCTATTCGAGGATCCATTCCTATTGTTTTTGATATATCATCAATATTTGCACCAGGAATTTTCTGGCAAATATTCGATAATTGATTNATGAAACTAATTTTTGTAGCAAGAAATGAATTGTTTGCATATTTGATCATCTCGGCAGTTTGATGATTTGTAATAATAATTGGAGTATTTGGATGAATTTTTGCAAAGAANTTTTCTATTTTATTCACAAATCTTGTTTTTTCTCCACCAATTACCACTGCATGTGGAAATTCTGTATCTTTTATTGCTGTAGTTTCTTGCAAAAATTCAGGATTTGAAATTAAACCAAAATCTTTACCTGCTTTCTTTTTAGATTCTCTTTCTAGTATAGGTAANATTGTATTTTGCATCGTTCCCGGAATAACTGTACTTTTAATTAAAATAATTGGATTTTTTTTATTATTTGAAATTATTTTTCCTATAGATTTTACTGCTTTTTTAATTGGTGANAANTTGATTGCTCCTGATTTATCTTGTGGTGTTCCAACAGTCACAAAAATTAAATCTGAATTTTTAATTAANGAAAAATCATTACTTATTCTTAATTTTNTTTTTTAGNCCACTTTTCAGCATTTTTTCTAAATTTGGTTCAAAAAATGGCGATTTTCCATTACTTATCATCGAACATTTTTCTTTATCAATTTCAATTCCATCAACACTATAATTTTTTGAAGATAGGACCGTTGCTAATGACAATCCCACAAATCCTAATCCTACAACTGATATTCTCATTTTATCATCAATACCTAAATCATGCTTTCCTAAATGTCATTTCTTGTGCATTTTTGTATGATTCTACNGTTCCAACATCAATTTCNTCTTCATTTTTATTTAGNGGAATTGCTAAAACTTGTTGCTTTTTNNGAATTAAATCCTGAATTGCATCTGTCAATTGGAATTCTTTTCCTTTACCTGGCTTAATTTTNTTTAAGCTTTCAAAAATATCTGATTTAAAATAATAAAGTGGTAATATCCCATATTTTGATTTTGGATGTTCAGGTTTTTCTATAACTTCCTTTACTGAAAAAATNTTATCACTTAATTTTTCAATTGTTGGNACACCATATCTTTTTAGATCTTTAACTTTTTTNCANAANAAAACAACTTTGACATCAGGATTTTTCTTTGCTGCATCCATGAGTCTTAAAATTGGATGTANNCCTTTACTAAGAATTGTAACATCTCCTGCATGAACAATGAAATCTTCTTTGCCNACATATTTTTCTGCACGTTTTACTGCATCNCCAAATCCTAATGGCTTATTTTGATTTATCCACACTAGATGTGATTTATCCAATTTTTGATAAAAACCATTAATNGTTTTTTTATATTCTCCAGANAATTCTCGAAGATANGATTCATGAGGAGTAAAATGATCTTCTATGGTCCTTTTTTCTCGACCTACNACAAAACAATANTCTCGAAAATTCATTGAATAAAGTTGTTCATAGACATATTGTAGCAATGGNAAAACTACTTGTTTTTTACCTAATCTAGAAAAAATTGGCATCATTTCTTTAGGCATTTCTTTTGTAAATGGTAATAATCTAGTTCCTTTTCCTGCTGCTGTAATTACAACTTTGGTCACAAAAATCATTTTTTAGTCCTATCATTAAGTTTTTAAAATTTTGGATGAAATTACATCATTATCAAATTATGATAGCTCAGATAGGCTCAAAAGTAACCGATAGTGAGAAAATATGTCTAATTTGAAAATTAACATGAATAATCTTGATGATGTTAAAAAATCACTTCAAAATAAAACACTTCGAGTATGTGTTATTGGTATAGGCAGAATTGGNCTTCCTACTGCCTTATCTTTTGCAAAATCTGGTCTAGACACAATAGGCGTTGATATTAATGAAAATCTAGTTCGTGATATTAATTCTGGAATATTTCCTTTGAAGGACGAACCTGGTTATGAAGAAATTTTCCATAATGTTTTAGAAAATAAAAAATTCTCTGCNACAACAAAAATTGATCAAGCTGTTCCTAATTCAGATCTTATTTTGTTATCGCTACCTACNCCTATGGATGAAAAAAATATTCCTGATTATTCTGCTTTAATTACTGTTGGAAANCAGCTTTCTGAAATACTCTCGCCCAATTCTCTAGTNATNGTNGAAAGCACAATTGAACCNGGTTTTATAGAAGATGAAATGGTGTCAATAATTTCTAAAAATCAAAAATTAAAAATTCATGAAAATTTCTTTATTGGCGTTTGTCCAGAGAATGCTAATCCTGGAGAAATTTTACATGATTTTACTAATTTGCCAAGATTGGTAGGAGGTATTGATGAAAATATTACTAAAATAATCAAAATGATCTATAACCATGTATTTTCTGTTGAGCTTGTTGAAATGCCAAACTGTAAAACAGCAAATGCTGTAAAACTCACAACAAATGTTTTTCGTGACATAAACATTGCATTTGTCAGTGAATTATCATTAATGTTTGAAAAATTAGGAATTGATACAATGAAAGTATTAGAAGCAGCACAAAAGAAATATAATTTCCAAGTACATTATCCTGGTTCTGGTGTAGGAGGACCATGTTTACCTATCAATTCGTATCAGCTATTGAATACTGCCAGAAGAACAGGTGTTAATCTCAATATTATTGAACATGGTAGAAAAATAAATGAAACAATGCCTGATCATGTTATAAAATTAACATTAGATGCATTTAAGGAAGCAAATATTNTAATTCAAAATAGTAAGATTCTCGTACTTGGTATTTCTTACAAACCTAATGTTAAAGATATTCAATTAACACCTGCTGAACATATTATAAATAAATTGAAATCATTAGGCGCTAACATTCGAATATATGATCCATATTTTATTTCAAATAAAATTTTTGGAATACAAATTAGTGATAATCTAGATGAAATAATCTCACAAGTTGATGCATCCATCATTGTTACTGGTCATAAAGAATTTGAGGGAATAACAACCTCTTTTTTCAAAAAAATGAAAAATCCAATTTTGATTGATACTCGTGGAATAATAGATCCTAATGATGCAAAAGAATCAAAGCTAATTTTTCGAGGATTAGGCCGTGGAAATTTCTGATTCATCGGTTANNCCNTCAACATTTGTAAATATTCTAACTTTACGATATGATCCGTCAATAGAACCAAAACTGCCCAAAAAGTCATGGAATGATTTCTCTCCCTCTAATGAATACATAGACAGTGATTTTGTTGAAAAATCTATTATTCAAGAGATTGAAAAAAAATTAGAAAATTTTGATGAAAATATTTCCATAGCATTAAGCGGTGGAGTTGATTCAACCCTTGTTTTATCATTGATNAGAAAAATTAAACCTGAAATAGATATTGATGCAATTTCAATAAAATTTGCTAATAGTGTAGATGAAACTGTTAATGCTTCAAAAATCGCTGAAAGATTCAATGCCAATCATCATATTTTATCATTGGACAATTATTTATCTGAACTACCAAAAGCTATCAGCATAATACAATTACCATTTTGGGATCTTCATTGGTATTATGTTGTAAAAAAATCACAATCTTTATCCAAAATTCTTTTCTCTGGAGATGGTGGTGATGAATTATTTGCAGGTTACACCTTCCGATATGAGAAATTTTTATCATTAACTTCAGAAAATTCTACGCCATTAGAAAAAGCGAAAGCATATCTACAATGTCATGAAAGAGATCGAGTACCAGATCAACAAGATATTTTTGAATCTAAGTCTAATTTTTCATGGGAATATATCTACAATACTTTGACACCATACTTTGATAACAAACTATCAAGATTAGAACAAGTTCTTCTTGCTGATTATAACGGAAAATTACTTTACAATTTCAATCCTGTAAATTCAAGAATTGTAAATTTCTTTAATGTAGATATGTCTGCACCAATTTTAAACCAAGAATTACTTAGAAACGCACCAAAAATACCGATAGTAAAAAAATACAATGAATTAGAAAATATTGGAAAATTACAATTACGTAAAATTTTACAAAAAAATAATGCTAATGATCTTGTAACGGGACAAAAATTAGGATTTAATGTAAATACTATCAATTTATGGAATTCTCATGGGCATGATTTATGTCAATACTATCTTGATAAATCCAGAATTATAGAAGATGGTTGGATTAGTAAAACATGGATTCAAAAATATATCAATAAATCAGATCTTGATGTTAAATATGTTAATAAATTCTTAGGAATTCTTGCTTTTGAAATATGGTATCGATTGTTTATTACCAAAGAAATTAGTAGCGAAGATACACTAGATTAATTTACTATCAACAAAAAGTCTCAATCATGAAAAAAGATATTGTTGCAGGATTAGGTGAAATTGGAATACCTATTCTAAAAATTTTATCAAGAAATCAAACTGTAGTGGGCTATGATATCAATGAAAAATTAATGAATAAATCTAAATTTATAAAATTTGAAAATAATCAAACCTCTTTTTTACACATTGCAATACCATTTAATAAAAAATTTCGCACAAATATTATTTCATTATATAAGAAATTTCAACCAGAATGTATTGTAATTCATAGCACTATTAGCCCAGGAACTACAATTCAACTTCAAAAAAAACTCAACATCCCAATAATTTACAGTGCAACTAGAGGTGTTCATAAACAAATGGTGAAAGACTTGAAGCGATATACAAAATTTTATTCTATATCTCCAAATGCTCCAAAAAAGGAATGGGCAACAAAATTATTCTCTAAAAAAATGAAAATAGCAGGAATTAAAACTAAACAAATGTCAAAACCTGAAACTTTAGAATTAGCTAAGATTGTTTGTGATACGTCCTATTTAGGATGGTTAGTTAATTATGCTCAAATAAGTAATTTGATTGCCCAAAAATTTAATGTAAATTATGATGAAATGTGGACCTTTTCCGATGAAATTCACACTCTCTTAGGTAATAGACCAAAAATGTTTCCGGGTTTCATAGGTGGGCATTGTGTAATTCCTAATCTTCAATTAATTGATAATCAAACTCTCAATATGATTAAAGAAATTAATAATCTATATGATAAAAAATTCAAAAGCGCAAGAAGTATTGCAAAAAAGTATAATCAAAAATTAAATAGATAAAAATTAAAAATGAAAAAAATTAAAACTGCATTTATTTACAAACCATCTAACCCATACATGTCAAAGACTGCTTGGGCAACCACATATTATCATTTTTTTATGAATGCTTTAAATCGTCATCCGGAATTAGAAATGAATTATTTTCCCGCAGAAAAAAAATTTGATACTTTAAAATTAAAAAATAATTTTGATATAATTTTACTTTGGGAGAATCATCCTTGGGGTAGTCCTGATGAATTATTAGGAATAAATCAACTTGATCTGCCTGTAATATGTAGAATAAATGATGCGCATGATGCAAAAATTAAAGGAAAAATTGAATATCATGAAAAATATAAAATTGATCATTATTTTGGATATTTACCTGAATCCTTTTTTCATAAATATTATCCAAAACATTTCAAATACAAAGAAATCTTTTATGGTGTTGAGCCTGATCTTTACAAAAATATAACACCATTTTCAAAAAGAGTTACAGAAAAAATTTTATGTTCTGGGGCTGCAGGAAATTCAAAACTTTCATTTAGACTTAAAGATATGCTTCGAGGAGAACAAAGTCTCTGGAAACATTATAAATTAAGAATAAAATGTATTGAATTACCTTTCACTGATTATACTCCCACATTAAATCACGAATACATCAATGATAAATATCCATTATTGTTAATGAAATACTCTGGTTCAATTGCTGCACACTCCTTGTATCCTGTCATAAAGTATTGGGAAAGCACTGCTGCAGGATGTTTAACCTTCATGGAAGTGACTGAAAAAAATCAAGCTAAAGTTTTAGGTTTTAAAGATGGAGAAAATGCAATTTTCATTAACAATCAAAATTATGAAAATAAATTACTAGAATTTACTAATGATCCAAATAATTCAAAGTGGGCTGAAATTGCTGAAAATGGACGGAATTATACAATGAATCATCTAACAAATGATACTGCAGCTAACTCGTTAGTTGCTCTGTTCAAAGAATATGTTACTTGTTAAATAATATCTTGTAAAGTGAATAATATGCGGAAAAAAAAAATTAAAAATGATTTTTTCAAAAAAACTTTTGGACTGATAGGGAATAAAGGTCTAAGTAAAAATCCTATAGGAAAATCTGTGAAAAAATTTCTTGTTGAAAATTCAAAAAATAACGAAGTTTTTGTTAATAATTGTAGAATGTTTTTAGATGAAAAAGATAATATGCAAATATCATTATTTGATTATGAACCATCAGAAACTGCTTTGGTCAAATCTACTGTAAAGAAAGATGATATTGTTATTGATGTTGGCGCTAATATTGGATATTATACGCTATTGATGGCAAAATCTGATGCGTATGTTCATTCTTATGAACCTGAATTAAATAATTTTAAACTATTAGAAAAAAATGTTTTTGAAAATAATTTAATTTCTAATGTTTCATTATATAACAAAGCAGTTTCAAATTTTGAAGGTTTTTCAAAACTTTATTTATCTAATGAAACAACTGGTGAACATAAATTAAACTTTGATAGGTTTCAAAATAATAATTTTATTCAGGTTGAAGTAACAAAAATTAATTTAGATAAAATTGATTTTGCAAAAATTGATGTTGAAGGAGAAGAATTACATGTATTACAAGGTATGAAACAATTACCTAATAAAATTATGATAGAATTTAATCCTGAAGAAATTAAAAAAAGTGGAATTGATTTTAAAGATTTTTTTCAATTTATTGAAAAATATAAAATTAGAGAAATTACAAAAAATGGATTAATTGAACCTAATTTTGATGAATTAATTAAAAATCCATTAGCAGTAAATTTATTTTTATTTTAATTTGATATATCATATCCTTTTTAGGAAGATCTAAAGAAGGATTTAATATAATATGACAGAGGATTATCCTATGAGAGTTCTTATTGCATCTGGTGCNGGGGGAGGAACTGCAAAAAAAAGTATCGGCAAATTTTTTCATCTTAATGAATTTGGATGTGCATTAGAGAGATTAGGTGCAGAATACAAGCTAGTTAGAGAAACCGAATATGTAACTGGATTTCCAAGTAAAAATGTTAAAGAATGGTTTTCAAAGAAAAAATTTCATAATTTAATCAAAGAATACAAGCCAGATGTAGTATTTTGTGATTCTCATTCGCATTTTGCACTAGAGACAATAAAACTTGGGGTTCCTTGTTTTACATATCTTCGTGGAAATAGATGGATGGAAGATGAATGGGCAAAGAAAACAATCTATAAAGATCCAATTATGAAAACGGTGATTAACATGAGACACAATATTGCCGAGAGGGTAATGTCTGAATGTGACGGAATTTTTATGACTGCAGATTATTTAGATAAAGTAATCAAAAAACACGTTCCAAACGCAAAAACTATTCATTTTCTTGAAGGATTAGATGCATCTAGATGGTATCCAGCAGAAGGCATGACGTTNAAACATCCNTGTGTNGGNATGTGNCANGATGCAAATTGGTGGGGNAAAACTAAAGAAATGNTAACNTTAGANAANGTAATTAAAAAAATGCCANATGTGCATTTTTACTGGGCNGGTGNTGGTCAGTANAAAGNACCAATCTTAGAAAAATTTGANAANTANGAAAANTTTCATTATTTAGGAACTCTAGGTTATCCAGANGAAGTCAGACAATACTTGACTGAAATAGATATCTATGCTTTACCTACAGGAATGGATACAACACCATTATCATGTAGAGAAGCAATGGCAATGAAAAAACCAATTATTGGTACTAGAGTGGGCGGAATTCCTGAAATGATTTATGATAAAAAAACTGGTTGTCTGGTGGATGAAGGTGATGATAAAGCATGGATAGAATCTATTGAATTGTTATTAAATGATAAGAATTTAGCTGCAAAATTTGGGGATAATGCTAGAAATCTCCTACTTGAGAAATTTAATTGGGATGTAGTTGCAAAAAAATTTTTAGTTGCAGCAGAATCAGTATTACAAAAAAGAATTTAGTAAATTAATTTATTACATCCTGCAACAAAATATTGGGGAAGTACGGCAGTAGAATGCTTGTCTTTATGGAAGTTATAGAAAAAAAAGCTAACATTCTTGAATTTGAAGATGGAAACTGCTATTTTTATCAAATAATACATTATAAATTAAAATATAATTATGATGCCATGACATCATGGAAAGAATTTATTTAATATCTAACAAATCATATATATCCAAAATTACAATAATTGCACTTGTTCTGTTTATTCCATTAAATGTATTTGCTGATGATTTCAAAAGTTGTAACTCATTAATTGATAATGATGGCGACAATGTACCTGAAAATATCCCATATTCCCATACTGACTTTTCATATTGCAATTTGATTGGAATCTCATTAAATGAGAGAGATTTGATTAACGCAGACTTTACGGGTGCTAATTTGTCTGGTGCCAAATTGACTGGTTCAAATCTTCAAAATGCTAATTTTGACAATGCCATCCTATATGGAACTGACCTAAAATCCACAAATCTTGAAAATGCTTCTTTCAAAAATGCAATTTTGAATGGTGCAAATGCTGATTCTGTTAATCTTGAAAATGCTAATTTTAACAATGCAAAATTAAAAAATGTAAATTTGTATAAAGCAAATTTAATTAATACTGATTTTACTAATGCAGATTTAACTGAAGCAAATATTTGTGGAGGATACTTAGCTTACATGAAATTTGATAAAACTATTTTCAAAAACACTGATTTACATCAT
>NZYH01000040.1 GCA_002697825.1 Nitrospina sp.
TGCCACTTTAATCGGTAAGAATATTGCTTTGCAGTTGGAGAAACGGGTCTCTTTTCGCAGAGCCATGAAGAAGAGTGTCGTGTCGGCGCTTAGGTTTGGTGCTAAGGGAATTAAGGTCAGGGTTTCGGGAAGATTGGGCGGCGCAGAAATTGCTCGCAGTGAATGGTATCGCGAAGGTCGAGTTCCCTTGCACACGCTTCGGGCAGATATAGATTATGGAACGGCTATTTCTAACACTACTTTCGGAATTATTGGTGTGAAGGTATGGGTTTATAAGGGTGAAGTTCTTCCGGTCAAGAAAATGGAAAAACCTGAAGGGTTTGGAGAAGCTCAACCTGCAGGAAAAAAAGCAGCCCAAAAGTAATAGTCGCTTGGTCAGAATCACATGATAAAAAGAATTGCTGGTATTAAAATTAAATTTGTTTATTGGAGATAACGCATCATGTTAATGCCTAAAAGAGTTAAATATAGGAAGCGACATAAAGGTAAGATGCGTGGAATTGCTTATCGTGGTGGGGCGGTTAGCTTTGGTAGTTTTGGTTTGCAAGCGGTGGAGTGTGGCCGTATCACCAACCGACAGATCGAAGCGGCCCGAATTGCTATGACGCGTTACGTTAAAAGAGGCGGGAAAATATGGTTGCGAGTTTTTCCTGANAAGCCAGTTTCGAAGAAACCGCTTGAAACCCGAATGGGTAAGGGTAAGGGNAATCCAGAATTCTGGGTAGCTGTNATAAANCCNGGNCGCATGCTTTATGAAATGGATGGTGTCNCAGAGTCGATNGCTAAAGAAGCATTTCGACTTGCAGGNCATAAATTGTCGGTGGCAACAAGATTCGTTATAAAATAATTGAGTGGTAAATAGTTTATGAACGCACAAGATATCAGAGATCTTTCTGAGAAAGAACGGCAGGAAAAGGCGGTAGATCTTGGTCAGGAGATCTTTAACCTGAGGTTTCAATTGGCGACGGGAAAAATTGAAAACCCGAGCAGGCTTAAAAGTCTTCGCCGGGATATTGCAAGAATTAAGACCATTCAGAGGGAATTGGGAGATGGATCGTCCCAACCGGCTGAAGAAAAAAAAGAAGAAGAAAAATAAGTAATCAGTAATGAGGGGGAAATAACCCTTAAAACCAAATTAATAGGAAACTCCTTTGGAAAAGAAGACAAAAAGAAAGACTCTGCAGGGNCATGTTGTGAGTAGCAAAATGGATAAGACGGTTGTCGTAAAAGTGGAGCGCAAGTACATGCATCCGAAGTTTAAAAANGTTGTAAAAAGCACCCGTAAGTATAGTGCGCATGATGAAAAAAATGAGTGTAGTCCNGGAGATTTCATCAGCATTGGGGAAACACGGCCGTTGAGTAAAACCAAACGCTGGCGGATGTTGGAGGTAATTAAAAAAGGTGTAGAAGAAGGTANGGCATCATGATTCAGTTNAGAACAGTNTTGGATGTAGCGGACAACTCNGGCGCTAAAGTAGTCCAGTGTATTAAGGTGCTGGGTGGATCTCGCCGGCGGTATGCTCGAATTGGTGATGTGATCGTCGTTGCGGTTAAAGAGGTCGATCCGCAAAGTAGTCTTAAAAAGGGTGAGGTGAAAAAGGCAGTGGTGGTTCGTACACGAAAAGAAATACGAAGATCCAATGGAACTTATATTAAATTTGATAACAATGCAGCAGTTTTGATTGGGGAGGGGAAAGACCCGGTGGGGACTCGTATTTTCGGTCCTGTTGCCAGGGAGCTGCGCGCCAAACATTATATGAAAATTCTTTCGCTTGCTCCTGAGGTACTTTGATGAAAAAAGCTGCTTACAAACTGCATCTTAAAAAAGACGATATCGTTGAAGTAATCTCTGGAAAAGAAAAAGGAAAAAAGGGAAAGATATTGGCCATTTTCGCGACTCAAGAGCGAGCAACTGTTGAAAAACTGAATATGGTNAAGCGCCACACCAAGGGTGATGGTAAATCTAGACAATCCGCTATTATTGAAAAAGAAGGTAAAATCCATATTTCTAACTTACTTTTGGTGAGTGATAANGTTGGAAAAGGGGTNCGAACAAAATTAAAAAAACTGGCAGATGGTAAACGCGTTCGCGTTTGTTCAAAGACCGGTGAAGTGTTGGATAAGGTATAGTGATGGCTAACTTTAAAAAAGCATACAATGATAAGCANAAGGCAGCTATACAGAAAGATCTTAGCCTAAATAATGTAATGGAAATCCCTAANATGGAGAAGATCACCGTTAATATGGGGTTGGGAGAAGCGTTACAAAATTCTAAACTGATAGAATCAGGAATCGAGCAGTTAAAAGTGATCTCTGGTCAAATGCCTGTAATTACTAGGGCAAAGAAATCCATCTCTAATTTTAAGTTGAGAGAAGGAGTTCAGATCGGGGTCAAAGTTACAATGCGGGGTAACCGTATGTATGAATTTTGGGAGAGACTAGTTTGTTTTGCGCTTCCTCGGGTGCGCGACTTTAAAGGTCTGTCCCCAAAAGCTTTCGATGGGCGTGGAAATTATACGATAGGATTAAAGGAGCAGTTGATCTTTCCTGAAATCAACTTTGATAAAATAGAGAAAATCAAGGGAATGAATATAACTATTACAACCAGTGCTAAAAATGATGAACAGGGCAGAAGCTTGCTGACTCATATGGGGCTTCCCCTAAGAAAGTAAAGGCATGGCAAGAAAATCATTAGTTGCTAAACAAAAAAGACAACCTAAATTTGAAGTGCGNGGATATAACCGTTGTAACATCTGTGGACGACCGAGGGCTTTTCTCAGAAAGTTCGGTATGTGTCGTATTTGTTTTCGTGAGAGAGCNTTNCGCGGAGAAATTCCTGGTGTAACAAAAGCCAGTTGGTAATTGGAATAATTTTTTTGGAGTATCGTTGAAAAATGATGACTGATCCTATAGCCGATTTGTTCACTCGTATACGTAACGGGCANATGGTGCGCCACCCTAGGGTGGATGTGCCNGGTTCTAAAATGAAATCACGAATTGTGGAAATTTTAAAAGATGAAGGTTATATCAAAAATTTTCGCTATTACGAGGATGGCAAACAGGGNGTTTTACGGGTTTATTTGAAATACCAAAATGATGAACCTGTTATACGAGGTATTAAAAGAATTAGTAAGCCTGGCAGAAGGCATTATGTGAATCGAGACACTATTCCAAAGGTTTTAAATGGGTTGGGTGTTGCGATTGTTTCNACCTCAGCCGGCGTTTTTACCGATACGCAATGCAGGGAAAAAGGTGTAGGTGGGGAAGTCATTGGACATATCTGGTAGGNGTTCAATCTTCATTTTCAAGAGATGTAATTAAAATCTGGGAGGACTCCCAGAAGTAATGGATAAATAACAAATGTCTCGAGTAGGTAAAAAACCAATTTCAATTCCATCAGGGGTGGAGTGCAAAGTAAATGGTTCCAGGGTTGAGGTTAAGGGNCCCAAGGGCCAGTTGGTNCGTGATATGCATCCAAATATGAAAATAGAANTNAAAGANAATGNGGTNACGGTAANTCGCCCNACAGATGNNCGGTTGGATNGNTCTTTNCATGGTCTAACTAGNACCTTAATTAANAATATGGTTTTAGGNGTATCCACGGGTTACTCAAAGCAACTTAATATTGTGGGTGTCGGTTATAANGTTGCNTTGAAAGGTAAAGACTTGGATTTAAATTTGGGACATTCACATGCTATAAATTACCCCGCTCCCAAAGGGATCGAGTTTGATGTAGATGGCAAAAAAAANACTGTAGTTGTTAAGGGGATCAATAAAGAATTNGTGGGTCAAACTGCTGCTGAGATTCGTGGGTTCCGCCCGCCTGAGCCTTATAAGGGAAAAGGTGTAATGTATTCTACAGAGAAGATTATTCGTAAAGCCGGTAAGGCAGCGGTAGGAAAAGGAACCTAAAATGAAAACTTTAGAGCGAGAACGTCTGCGCCTAAGCAGGAAAAAAAGAATTAAACTAAAGGTGCAAAAACAAAAACACCGTCCTCGTTTAACCGTATTCCGCAGTGCCAAGCATATTTATGCGCAAATTGTGGATGATAAAGATGGCAAGACCCTAGTTTCCAGTTCTTCTTTGGCAAAAGGGTTTAAAGAGCAAATGAAAAACGGTGGTAACCTGAAAGCGGCAACTTTGGTAGGTGCTTTGATTGGTGAGCAGGCTGCCGCTAAAGGGATTAAAGAAGTCTATTGCGATAGAAATGGTTTTCATTANACCGGTCGAATAAAAGCACTTGCCGATGCAGTACGNGAAAAAGGCATTAAATTTTAATCTAAATTAGCAGGAGGAAGGTTTGCGACAAAATCAACCAGAAAACCCAACAGAATTTGTTGATAAGGTTGTTAAGATAAACCGTGTCGCCAAAGTTGTTAAGGGCGGTCGTCGATTTAGTTTCAGTGCACTGGTTGTCGTCGGTAACCGTGAAGGCAAGGTAGGTTGGGGATTAGGAAAAGCCAACGAGGTTCCAGAAGCGATTCGGAAAGGTGTTGAGAAAGCCAAAAAAAGTTTAGTTCAGGTCAGNCTTGAAGGCTCCTCAATACCCCANGAGATAATAGGTATTTATGGATCCGGCAGGGTTATGTTGAAACCTGCATCGAGGGGNACAGGACTGATTGCNGGTGGAGCGGTTCGTGCTGTATTAGAGGCAGCAGGGGTTCGCGATATTCTTACAAAATGTCTTCGNACTAATAACCCTCANAATGTTGTTAAAGCCACAATTCAGGGTTTAATGGATCTCCGGAGTGCGAAAGATTGCTCAAGGGCAAGAGGAAAAAAAGTAGGCTAACCAAGGAAAAGGTATGTTGCAATTATCCAATTTAAAAAGTGCTGTTGGTCAAAAGAAAAATAGAAAACGGATTGGTAGAGGTATTGGTTCTGGGACAGGAAAGACTTCTGGCAAAGGCCAGAAGGGCCAGAACAGTCGCTCCGGAGGGGGNGTGCGACCTTGGTTTGAGGGTGGTCAAATGCCGCTTCAAAGAAGGTTGCCCAAGCGTGGTTTCACAAATATTTTTAAAAAATATTATGAGATTGTTAATGTCGAGCAACTTGCTAGATGCGCTGGAAGTGACCCCGTTACCCCAGAAGTGATGAAGGAAAAAGGATTAATAAAAAAAATCGGAGCTGTAAAAATCCTTGGGGCNGGTGAATTAAAAGAATCACTAAACGTGCATGCGCATAAGTTCAGTGGGTCGGCCCAGGCAAAAATTGAAAAGTCCGGGGGAAAGGCTGTAAACCTCTAAATGGCCGCAGAAAGTTTTGGTAATATATTTCGGGTCCCTGAGTTAAAAAAGAGAATTCTCTTTACCCTAGCGCTNTTGGTTGTTTACCGNGTNGGTGCNCATATACCTACCCCGGGGATNAACTCTGTAGCTTTGGCGGAGTTATTTGCCCGAGCACAGGGAACCATACTTGGTTTTTTTGACATGTTTTCTGGTGGGGCATTAAGCCGGTTGACNATATTTGCATTGGGGATCATGCCCTACATCAGCGCGTCTATTATTTTGCAGNTGATGACCATTGTTTCNCCTTATTTGGCACGGTTAAAGAAAGAGGGAGAGCAGGGNCAGAAGAAAATTACTCAGTACACTCGTTATGGAACAGTGTTTCTTAGTACGATTCAAGGNTCAGGAATNGCAGTTGGTTTAGAGGCAATGAAGAGCCCCGGGGGCAGNCCAATTGTTCCGGAACCTGGATGGTCNTTTAGGTTGATGACAATCATNACTCTGACAGCTGGAACTTCTTTTTTGATGTGGCTGGGNGANCAAATTACTGAACGGGGAATTGGNAATGGGATTTCCCTGATAATTTTTTCCGGAATTGTAGCGGGAACGCCAGCGGCAATTTTTCAATCNCTTGATTTGATGGGNACAGGTGAAATGTCTGTNCTCGTTATGCTTTTTCTTCTGGTTTTAATGNTCGTGGTTGTTGGAGCCATTGTNTTTACAGAAGGGGGGCAACGTCGGATNCCCATCCAATATGCAAAACGCGTGGTGGGAAGAAAAATGATGGGAGGGCAATCTACNCATTTGCCCTTAAAAGTCAANACATCGGGGGTTATNCCNCCGATTTTTGCTTCATCTATAATAATGTTTCCGGCGACAATTGCTCAGTTTATTACTCATCCNTGGATGCAGTCGGTTTCAGCCATGCTGACACCAGGGACCATTGTTTATAGTTTAATTTTTGTAGGTGCTATATTTTTCTTTTGTTATTTCTATACAGCGGTTATCTTTAACCCCGTTGATGTAGCTGACAATATGAAAAAGCATGGTGGTTATGTGCCNGGAATACGACCGGGAAGCAAAACATCGGAATATATTGATACNATTCTNTCNAGGCTAACGTTTTACGGGGGNTTGTATTTGTCATTNGTCTGTATTTTACCTGATTATTTGATAAAATATTTCAATATTCCGTTTTACTTTGGTGGAACCAGCTTATTGATAGTAGTTGGGGTGTCTTTGGATACTATGCAACAGATAGAGTCTCATTTGGTTATGAGAAACTATGATGGTTTTGTGAAAAAGGGGCGTTTGAAAAGCCGAAGAGGCTGATTGATGAGATTGATTCTTTTAGGGCCACCGGGTGCTGGTAAAGGCACTCAGGCAAAAATGCTGAAAGAAAAATTTCGGATCCCACAAATTTCTACTGGGGATATCCTAAGGCACGCAGTAAAGAATAATACTGAGTTGGGTGTTCGCGCGAAAACATTTATGGATGCGGGTCAATTGGTTCCGAATGATTTAGTTATTAGCTTGATTAAAGAGCGTATTTGCCAAGCAGATTGCAAAATCGGATTTATTCTGGATGGGTTTCCTAGAAATATTGCACAAGCTGAAAAGCTTACGGAAACTTTAGTTGAAATGAGACTTGTCATTAATAATGTTATTGACTTAGAAGTCGATGCTGAAGAAGTTGTAGAAAGGTTGACCGGAAGAAGTACTTGTTCAGATTGTGGAGATATGTTTCATGAGGTCTCCCGTCCCCCAAAAACCAAGGGCTCTTGCGATAGTTGTGGAGGAAAACTGGAACAAAGACCAGATGATAACAGTGAAACGATTCAAGAGAGGTTGAAAGTTTATGAGAAATCTACGGCTCCTCTAAAAGAATTTTATAAAAAGCAGGGAAATTTGAAAACAGTTGTAGCAAAAGGTTCAGTAGAAGAAATTTTTTTTCATGTATGCCGAATGATAAACTAACGAATGTCTAAAGAAGAATCAATAGAAGTAGAGGGTACAATTTTAGAACCATTGCCAAATGCAATGTTTCGAGTCGAGTTGGAAAACGGCCATAAGGTGTTGGCCCACATATCTGGAAAAATGCGTATGCACTTTATACGCATTTTGTCTGGAGATAAGGTGAAAGTGCAGCTATCGCCTTATGATTTGACGCGCGGCCGAATTACTTATCGTTATAAATAAGAGGGGTGGACTAGTGAAAGTAAGAGCTTCAGTCAAACCGATTTGCATGAAATGTAAAGTGATTAGACGTCGTGGAGTTGTACGGGTAATTTGTGACAACCCTAAACATAAGCAGCGACAAGGATAAAGGAGAAACAGTGGCACGAATTGCAGGTGTTGATATTCCAAAAGACAAACAGGCGTGGATTGCGCTGACTTATATCTATGGTGTAGGCAGAACAACTTCAATGGAGATCTTAAAAAAAGCTCAAGTTGGTGAAGAAATCAGAATGAAGGATCTGACAGAAGAAGAGGTAACTCGAATTCGAAATATCATAGACAAGGAATACGAAGTTGAAGGTGACTTAAGAAGAAATGTCACAATGAACATTAAACGGTTGATGGATATCAGTGCCTATCGTGGTTTGCGCCATCGTAGAGGGCTACCGGTTCATGGCCAAAGAACTCATACAAATGCGCGAACAAGAAAAGGCCCTAAGAAAACAGTGGGTGCTCGTGCTAAAAAATAAAGATTTGGAGAGCTTAATTTAATGGACAAAAAATCCAAAGGCGGTAAGAAAAAACAAAAAACAGTGCCGGAGGTTGGTGTCGCCCATATTCGAGCCACTTTTAACAACACCCTCATTACTATTTCGGATATGTCAGGTAATGTGGTGTCATGGTCTAGCGCCGGAGCTCAGGGTTTCAAAGGTTCTAGAAAAAGTACTCCCTTTGCAGCACAGGTAGCTGCCGACAAGGCAGCAATAAAAGCTAGAGATATGGGAATGAAAAAACTTGAAGTTCATGTTAAAGGTCCGGGTTCGGGACGCGAATCTGCAATACGATCTTTACAGGCAGCTGGAATGGAAATTCTTGTCATTCGTGATAAAACTCCCATTCCTCATAATGGATGCCGTCCTAGGAAACGAAGAAGAGTGTAAGTTACATTTCTCTTGGTAATCTTATTGAAAGGCAATGTAGCTTTTTTTATTCCTTTTATATTAAAAAAGTTGATCGTGTCTTGAAACAATATTTGTAGATTGTCAAATGTTTAAACCTGAAAGGAGAAGCTGAATTTGGCTAGGTATCGAGGTTCTGTTTGTCGACTGTGTCGGCGAGAAGGGATAAAATTGTATCTAAAAGGTTCTCGTTGCGAAACGGCAAAATGTGCTATTGAAAAAAGAGCATACCCTCCTGGACAGCATGGTCAGGGGCGCACTAAATTCTCGGAGTATGGGGTTCAACTTCGTGAAAAGCAAAAAGTTAAACGAATTTATGGGGTTTTGGAAAAACCATTCAGAAATTATTTTTTCGCGGCAGATAAGAAGAAAGGTGTAACAGGAGAAAACTTGTTGCAAAACCTAGAGTTGAGATTTGATAATGTGATATATCGAATGGGTCTTGCTCCATCGAGAAATGCAGCGCGCCAGTTGGTGCGGCATAAGCATTTTACGGTTAATGGTAAAAAAATGGACGTACCTTCTTATATTCTTAAGCAGGGAGATACCATTACTCCCAATCCGAATAAAAGTAAGAAGAAACCTGTTAACGAGGCCATAGCAAATATTAAAGATCAAGCTTTGCCGGAGTGGCTATCGTTTGACGCAGATAGCAAAAAGGGTGTTGTTCAAGGTATGCCAACGAGAGAGGATGTTAAGTTGCCAATTGAAGAACAATTAATCGTTGAGCTCTATTCCAGATAGTAGTAATTCACTAATTAATTAACAATTGATAAGACCCGAATTTTTAGGGGTCGGAGGCTATATGTTTACAGCCCAGGGAATCGTCAAACCAAAGCGACTAGAGTTTGATAAGAAAAACAGGTCCGAATATTATGGAAAGCTAAGTGCCGGTCCTTTTGAGCGCGGTTTCGGAGTAACGATAGGAAACTCGTTGAGAAGGATGCTGTTGTCCTCCATCGAAGGGGCAGCCGTTATAGCGGTTAAGTTTGAGGGAATATTTCATGAGTTCTCCTCTATACCCGGTGTAGTGGAGGATGTGACAGAAATCATTCTCAACATCAAACAGCTCAACTTGAAGTTGACTGGTGAGGCAGATTCAAAAAGAATTTACATTAAAGCTTCAGATGCGGGTACGGTTTGCGCTAAAGATATTATCGCTGACCCAGATGTAGAAATTTTAAACCCAGATCATGTTCTTTTCACCATTGATCAAAGTACAAATGTAGAGATAGAAATGATTGTTAGAAAAGGTCGCGGCTATGTACCGGCTGACAAGCATTTAATCGAAAACGAGTCTGTTCAAATGATCCCTATAGACTCTAGTTTTTCTCCAATTGAAAAGATTTCGTATCATGTTGAAAATACCCGTGTAGGGCAGTCTAGTGACTATGATTCTTTAATTATGGAGCTTTGGACCAATGGGGGGATTACTCCTGAAGATGCCGTGGCTCATGCAGCAAAAATAGTTAAAGATCACATGCAGATTTTCATTAATTTTGATGAAGAACCAGAACCGGTAATGCCGCAAGTAGATGAGAAAAAACAAAAAATGCTTGGTAATATGGCAAAATGTGTTGAAGAGTTGGAACTTTCTGTACGTTCCTACAATTGTCTGAAGAATGCTAATATCCAAACGATTGCGGAATTGGTTACCAAAACAGATGGTGAAATGCTAAAGACAAGAAACTTTGGAAGAAAGTCATTGAATGAGATTAAAGAAATCCTCGAAGAAATGGGTCTGCATCTTGGAATGAAAGTAGAAGAAGAAGATTTAAAGCAAATAAGTCAGGCTCAAAAGAAAAAGGAAAGTAGCACAGAACCCGAGCAACAATAAGTTTTTTTAAGGAGTAATATTAGTAATGCGGCATTTGAAAGCAGGTAGAAAATTTGGGAGAACTTCCGCGCACAGAAAAGCGTTATTTCGTAATCTTGTCGAAGCCTTGATCCAAAGAGAACGAATCAGCACCACGCTCGCTAAAGCAAAAGAATTGCGAGGAAAAGTAGAAAAGACAATCACCTTAGGGAAGAAAGGTACCCTCCATGCCAGAAGGCAGGCTTTGAAGCTGGCGCCTCAAAAAGAAACCATTCAAAAGGTATTTGGAGCCTTGGCAGAGCGCTATGCGAAAAGACCTGGTGGTTATACTCGAATTATTAAGATTGGTCCTCGTCGTGGTGACAATGCACCTATGGCATATATTGAACTCGTAGATCGAGAGGGTGAAGTACCTGCTCCGCAAAAGGGAAAAGACGTAGCAAAAAAAGAAGCGCCTAAAACTACCCCGAAAAAAGAAACTGAGCCAAAGGCGACAGAGAAAAAAGCTACGGAAAAAAAAGAAACTCAAAAAGAACCCAAAAAAAATACTGAAAAAGCTACTAAAAAGAAAGCTGAGTCGGAAAAAAAACCTATTGCAAACAAAAAGGACGATAAGTAGGCCCCTCCTTTAACTTCTCCTAAAGGCAGTTCGGCCCGACCCCTGTGGGCCCATGCTTGAACCTGAAGTTTGTGTTTTCCTTTATATAAATCAATAAATCATCATAGCTCTTGAAGTGTTCTGTAAAGCCGTAATCGTCGCCAGTATATTCGCAGGATTCTGTACTGTGTTCGCGGCACATATAAGGTCGGTGTTCATAGATAGCACATTTGTTATCCGGCATTAAAAAATTGCATCGATTATGAATCATGATGAACCAGTCTTGTCTATAGATATAAATCGACGTATTCTCATGTGCGATCTTCCATAGCAAACTCTCATAATCTCGTCGGGTTTCTGGCTCATCTATTCCAAATGCAAAATAATTGCAGCAATAAGCGGGAAGGCATTTTTCGCATTGGTGGGTATCATCTCTTTTGCTCTTTGTATTAGACATTAAAAAATCCTTAGGTGGTTCAGAGAATAATAGGGTTGAAATTTGAATAGGGGGTTATTTTGCCTGCCAAATTTTTGTGAGTCAACCCCCCTCGAGCTAGAGGTATCATATGAGCAAAAATTTGGTAAAGATTTTTAGGGGTTATGAAAGCTAAGGTAAACCGACACAGATTTGAATTTAACTCGTGAGAAAGGGGTTGACAAACGGTGAATAAATTACTAGAGTAAGTAAGCTCCGAAAGCTCCCAAACATAATCCCATAAAAATCCAATCTCATATCGGTTTATTTTTTCAACGCTTTCGCCGTTAATTATTTTAAGGAACCAACTTCAATTAATGAAAAGCTACCAGAATTAAAAGCCACCATATAGAAACCAGAATCATTCCTACTCTCACCTCAAAGATGCCACAAACCATGAACCAAATGAACATTGAAGAACTCAAGTCTAAAACTATATCTGAGCTCACTAATATCGCCAAGACTTTAAAAATTCAAGGACATAGCGGTCTAAGAAAACAGGATCTGATCTTTAGAATTTTGGAGGCTAAAACCGAAAAAGATGGTTTGATGTTTGGCCAAGGCGTCTTGGAAATTCTCCCGGATGGGTTCGGTTTCCTCAGGGCACCGACTTACAATTATCTACCTGGTCCGGATGATATTTATGTGTCCCCTTCTCAAATACGGAAATTTGATATGCGCACGGGTGATACCATTTCCGGTCAGATTCGACCTCCAAAAGACAGTGAGCGTTATTTTGCATTGCTGAAAGTAGAGGCTATTAACTTTGAGAATCCGGACAAGACTAAGGATAAAATTTTATTCGATAATCTAACGCCTCTTTATCCGGAAGAACGGATTCGTTTAGAAACACCAGGGGGAAAAGATTATAGCGCGCGTGTAATGGACTTAATGACACCCATTGGAAAGGGGCAGCGAGGGTTGATTGTGGCACCACCGCGTACTGGAAAAACCATGTTATTGCAGTCTGTTGCTAATAGCATCAGCACCAATTACCCAGAAATCGCATTGATTGTACTTCTCATTGATGAAAGACCAGAAGAGGTCACCGATATGGAACGCTCGGTTCGTGGAGAAGTCATCAGTTCGACCTTTGATGAACCTGCTCAAAGGCATGTTCAGGTGGCAGAAATGGTTATTGAAAAGGCAAAAAGGCTAGTTGAACACAAGCGAGATGTTGTAATACTGCTAGACAGCATTACCCGGTTGGCTCGAGCTTATAACGCAATTGTTCCTCCTAGCGGAAAAGTGCTATCAGGCGGTGTCGACTCTAATGCTCTGCAACGACCAAAACGATTTTTTGGTGCCGCGAGGAACTTGGAAGAAGGTGGCAGTCTAACGATTATTGCCACCGCATTGGTAGACACGGGTAGCCGTATGGATGATGTCATTTTTGAAGAATTTAAGGGTACGGGTAATATGGAAATCGTTCTCGACCGGAAATTAGCTGATAAGAGGACATTTCCCTCTATCGATATTAACCGTTCTGGTACCCGTAAAGAAGAGCTTCTTCTCCCAGAACAAGACCTACAGCGTGTTTGGTTATTAAGAAAAGTTTTGCTGCCCATGGGCATCCATGATACGATGGATCTTCTCCTACAAAAGATTAAAGAATCTAAAACGAACGCTGAATTTTTGGCGACCATGAACTCTTGACGGTGAAAAAATGAAACAAGGCATTCATCCAGAATATTTCGAAACAAAGGTCCGCTGTGCGTGTGGAGCTGAAGTAGAAACACGAACCACCTTAAAAGATTTGCATGTGGAAATTTGTTCTCAATGCCATCCTTTTTTCACGGGAAAGCAAAAGCTTTTGGATACGGCGGGCCGGATTGAAAAATTCAAGCGCAAATACGCCAAGACACAACCTCAGGAACCCTCAAGCCCTCAATAAATTTTTATTCTTTTCTCACCTTGGTTTTTCCCCTTTGATGTGGGCTTTCTATTAAGGCGTCCTCCATGTACGATAAGTTGAAAGCAGTTGAAAAGCGTTACAATGACCTTAATGAATTGCTTAGTGATCCCAAAGTTATTGCCCAGCAATCCGAATTCCAGAAATACGCGAAAGAGCAATCCGAATTAACGCCGATTGTTAATAAGTTTCAGGATTTACAAAAGTTTGTCAAAGAATTAGAAGAGAGCAAGAAAATTCTTGAGGAAGAACAAGACCCTGAAATGTTGGAGATGGTGGAAGAAGATTTGGGCAAGGTTGAAATTCAAAAACAAAAGGCTGAAGAAGATTTAAAAGTTCTTTTGCTTCCTAAGGACCCACGTGATGATCATAATGTAATCGTAGAAATTCGCGCTGGTACAGGAGGAGAAGAGGCTGCTCTATTTTCGAACGATCTTTTCAGAATGTATTCACGTTATTCAGAAGAAAAAAAGTGGCAGGTGGAAATTTTAAGCTCAAACTTGACTGGTAAAGGTGGTTTTAAAGAAGTCATATTTAATATATCCGGTAAAGGAGTCTATAGCAGATTAAAATATGAGGGTGGAACTCACCGCGTGCAGAGGGTTCCTGATACTGAAAGCCAAGGGCGCATTCACACTTCGGCTGTTACAGTTGCCGTTCTTCCTGAGGTAGAAGACGTAGATATAAAAATAAATCCTGCAGATATTAAGATAGATGTCTATCGTGCATCTGGTCCAGGTGGGCAAAGTGTTAACACGACCGATTCTGCCGTGCGCCTTACATACGTGCCCACCGGAATGATTGTTACCTGCCAGGATGAAAAATCACAACACAAGAATCGTGAAAAAGCTATGAAAGTTTTAAGAGCCCGGCTGTATGACGAAGAACAAAAGAAAATGCATGATGAGCAGGCAAGCGAAAGAAAACAACAGGTAGGCTCAGGAGATCGCAGTGAACGTATTAGAACCTATAATTTCCCCCAAGAGCGAGTAACAGACCATCGTATCGGTCTTACCTTGCATAAATTGTCTGCGATTATGGAAGGGTCTCTTGACGAGGTATTAGATGTCTTAAGTCTGCATTTCCAATCCGAAGCTCTAAAAGGCGATAGCTGAAAAATTTAGGGGATAACAATCCTGATTTTGAAAAATGATTGAAAACGTTAGGTCATTTTTAAGTTGGTCAGAAATCCAATTGACCCAGGCAGGTGTGCTCTCGCCTAGATTGGACTCTGAAATTTTACTTGCTCACACTTTAAAGCTTTCTCGGACTGAACTTTTTAAATCTTCTAAAAGAATTCTTAATGAGAGGGAAAAGAATTGTGCGGAAATTAATGTTAAACGTCGCCAACAACGGGAACCAGTTTCCTTAATTACTGGTCATCAGGAATTCTGGTCTTTAGATTTTGCAGTCGATGAAAATGTTCTGACACCCAGACCCGAAACGGAATTGTTAATTGAAACTGCTCTAAATAGCATATCATCAGCTTCTAAAAATATTCTAGATTTAGGTACTGGATCGGGAGTTCTGGCCGTGGTTATGGCTAAAGAGATCCAAGATTGCAAAGTAACGGCCATTGAAATTGATCCAAAAGCTTTGAATATCGCTAAAGAAAACGCAACGAATCATGGTACAGGGGATAGAATTAAATTCCTTTGTAGAGATTTAAAGAAAGAAGATTGGGAGGGAACTTATTCTATGATTTTATCGAACCCTCCATATATCGCATCTGCAGATATCGACAGAATAATGCCAGAGGTTCAGAATTACGAACCAAGAAAAGCATTGGATGGCGGTGTAACTGGTATGGATTTTTATAGGAGTATAATTCCTAGGGCGATTAATCAACTTGAAGAACATGGATTTTTGATTTTAGAGATCGGCCATAGCCAGGCATATGCTGTTACAGCTTTGCTGAATCAAGCCTCAGGTTTTCAAAAGATCGAAGTGATTAAGGATTATTCAGGGTATGACCGGGTAGTCAAAGCTCAAAAGGGAAGCTCTGATGGATAAGATAGTGATTGAAGGTGGAAGGCGACTTGAGGGCACCGTTAAAATGAGCGGAGCGAAAAATGCAGTTTTGCCTGTTCTCGCAGCAACTCTTCTTACACAAGGAAGAAACATTATTGATGGGGTTCCCAAGGTTCGAGATGTAACGACTATGATAAAGCTTTTAGAAGGTTTAGGAGCTAAATTGGAAAGTTATCATAATGAAAAAATAATTCTCGATACTTGCAACGCAAATAACCCGGAAGCACCTTATGATTTGGTTTCCACAATGCGTGCTTCGTGTCTAGTGCTAGGTCCGTTGTTGTCAAGGCTGGGTAAGGCAAAGGTGTCCCTTCCAGGAGGTTGCGCAATTGGGGCAAGACCTATAGATCTCCACATAAAAGGATTGCAGGAAATGGGAGCAGAAATCACGCTTGAGAAAGGTTATGTCCAAGGAAAAGTGAAGAAGTTAAAGGGTACCCAGTTTTACTTTGACACGGTTTCGGTAACAGGTACTGCTAATTTAATGATGGCAGCAGTGTTGGCAGATGGTGAAACTGTCTTGGAAAATGCTGCCAAAGAACCAGAGGTTGTGTTTCTGGCTGATATTTTAAATTTAGCTGGAGCAAAAATTTCTGGCCAAGGAACCGATATTATAACTATCCAAGGGGCCAGTTCTCTTGATCCAATAGAATGTACTATTTTTCCTGATCGAATCGAAACGGGAACCTTTATGATTGCAGCTGCAATCACACAAGGGGATGTCACTATTGAAAATTGTGTTCCTCAGCATGTAGAACCGATTATTTTGAAGCTTCAAGAGGGCCAGGTAGGTATTGAAATCGAAAAAAATAAAATGCGGGTATTCGCTAAGGGTCCTATAAAAGCTGTCAATGCAAAAACCCATCCATATCCTGGGTTTCCTACAGATATCCAAGCTCAGTTCATGGCTTTGATGACTTTGGCTAAGGGTCAGAGTATTATCATGGAGACAGTCTTTGAAAATCGGTTTATGCATGTGGCTGAATTAAAAAGAATGGGTGCCAATATTTCGTTAGATGGACACACAGCTATTATTAATGGTGTGGAAGGTCTTTCTGGTGCTCCTTTAATGGCCACGGATTTACGTGCCAGCGCTTCTCTGGTTTTGGCAGCTCTTGCAGCCAAAGGTCAGTCTGTTATATCGCGGGTTTATCATATTGACCGCGGCTATGTAGCCATTGAAAAAAAGTTGTCACAGTTGGGTGCCCAGATAAACCGTGTAAAATAAGATTTTATATTTATCATCTTCTATGACAGCAAAGAGCACTTGTTTTGCTAGAAAAACAATTATTTCTACTCTTATCCCCTCGCTGCTAGATGAAGANGTTGTTAAAGGCTAAAAATATGGATGAATCCGGGCCCCTAAACGATCAAGATCTCAAGAGTGTTGTATTGTGGATGCCAAATTGGATTGGCGATGTGGTATTGACTTTTCCAGCATTACAATCACTACGTCGGGCCTACCCCAATATACATATTACTGCCGTAGTAAAACCCCCCTCTAATGAGTTGCTTTTAGGTCATCCTGCTATAAGTAAAGTTATTCCTTTNCCTTCAGNCTCAGAATCCACAATTTGGAAACGCATAAAATTTGCNCTCAGTTTAAAAAAATATCAATTTGATGTGGGCGTCGTTTTTCCTAATTCTTTTGAATCGGCATTTCTTTTAAGTTTAACGGGAACAAAACATAGGCTTGGGTATTCCACCGATGGAAGAAGTATATTTCTAACTTGTCCCATATTTACAACTACATATTTGAAAAAAAACCAATATCGTGTTGAGTATTTTTTTAAAATATTCGCACCACTTAGATTAGATGCTCCTGATACGATATTTTNCTCAGTTCTTAAGCCAGAAGACGATATATCCCTTCAAGAAGCTTTATTAAATATGGNAATAGACGAAAATGAAGAATTTATAACCATTCACCCTGGAACTTCAAAGATAGAACGAAGTTGGCACGCGGAACGTTTTGGTGCTTTGTGTCAAAAANTTTTTAAGAAAGATAAAAAAAAAATGGTTTTACTGGGTACGCAATCAGATAAAGAGTTGCTCAATAGAATAAAAAGTTATTGTCCTACGGGAGAGATTAAGATTGTCCCTGNAATGAATTTGAGGGTTTTGGCAGGACTTATCAAAAAAAGCCAACTTTTCATTGGAAACGATAGTGGAGTGATGCATTTAGCTGCTATGGTGGGTACNCCTGTTGTAGGCATATTTGGNCCTGGNCATCCAAATACTACTGGACCCTTTATGGAACCAGAAANATACGAAATATTAATGCAGAATTATTCTTGTTCTCCTTGTCGACAAAGATTTTTTAAGGAATGCGAACCGTCTGTGCATAATAAACCTCACTGCCTAGAAGANATCACAGTTNAAAGTGCATACGAGGCAATAGGTCGGCTTTTAAAAAGANNTTAGATTTTTTTAAATAAAGATTTGTAGATGTTGATTTGNCCTGAATGCGAAGAAAAATATTCTGATACTATTACTACTTGCTTGGATTGCCATGTGGACCTTGTTNCTTCATTAAATGAGGCAGAATTNTTTGAATTATCTATCGTCTGCACCATTCTAAACGAACACAATGCTNATATTATTAAAGGCTTTCTTGAGAATGAAAACATTCCTTGCCAGTTAGAAAATGTATCTTTTCACGCTGGGCCAGCTCCGGTAGCAGATTTAATGAAAGTCCGGCTCTGGTCTAAAAAACAAGATGTNAAGCGTGCCAGAAAACTTCTTGCAGAATTAGAGAATATTCNGGTTTGTTCAAGTTGCGAAACTGAAGTGAATTTTCAGGATGAGGTTTGTAGCCATTGCAACGAGAAGCTAAACTAGGTTTGAAGTCNTCAGTTGGTAAATCGAAATTTTAAAATGTACCAAATGGCGGCAACTCCATCTTTCCANGTTATTTTTTTACCTTCTGAATAATCTCGGCCATTATAAGAAATTGGGACCTCGTATATCCTAAAATTATTTTTTGCGACTTTTGCGGTGAACTCCGGTTCGAATCCGAAACGATCACACTTAAAAGTTAGCNTTTCATTAACTTCTTTGGTGAAAACTTTGTAGCCAGTTTCCATGTCTGTAAGGTTAACATTAGTTAGCATATTGGAAAGAGTTGTTAACACCATATTCCCAATGGAATGCCAGAAAAACAAAACCCGATGAGGCCCTCCTAAGAATCTAGATCCATAAACTNCATCGGCACGTCCGTCCAAAATTGGNTCTAGCAATGTTCCNTAGTCCGAGGGATTGTATTCGAGATCGGCATCTTGAATAATAATAATATCACCGCCTACATTGGAAAACCCAGTTCGCAAGGCTGCGCCTTTTCCTTGATTACGATTATGGTAGAGGACTTTAAAATTTTCCTTATTTTCATAANCTGAAAGAATTTCGCGTGTACCATCAGTTGAAAAATCGTCAATCAAAATTATTTCTTTATCATAATCAACGGCATTGACTTTTGCTATTAAAGTCTCCAGAGTTTTTTGCTCATTATAGATAGGAATAACAATAGAAAGTTTTAACAATGTCTNTAATTAAAAAAGTGTGTAAATGAAAGGTGCAACAGCACTTCCCTGAGTGAAAACTATTAAAAGACCCATTANTAACATAATTAATACAATTGGACCTAGCCACCACTTCTTCCTTGTTTTTAGAAAATCCCAAAACTCTAAAATGATACTTNNCTTGTTATCTGGACCTGGTGGACGGCTCATATTTTTCCTTATTATTTGTTTGCAAAAATTTTCATAAAAGCATACTTATAATATCTAAAAGANCATTTTATCGAAAANTTATTTTNAATTTAAAACGATACTAGCTTGTTGAGTTTGGTGAATTTGGTTTTTGAAAATAATGCCATGGTTATCTTTTTTTTCTTCAGTGTTGGTGGAGTTTGAAAGTCTGAATATTTTCAGTTTATTGGCTCTGAGAGCTTGATAAGGTCTCTACATGCANTTGCACTGAATCCGCTAGGGCAGAATAATCATATCCTCCTTCCAGCATCGAAAGTATTCTCCCATTACAAACATCGTTAGCTATTTCCATTAGTTTTTGTGTCATTTTACCGTAACAATCGGTGCTTAAGTTAATTTGTGCAAGAGGATCGTTCTCATGAGCATCGAATCCTGCGGAAATAATGATTAGATCTGGGTTGAATTTTTGAATAACTGGNATCAACTTGTGTTCAATGGCATTGATGTAATCGGCATCGCACGAATATGCTTGCATTGGTAAATTTAGATTCGATCCTAGACCATCTCCCGTTCCAGTTTCATCAACCCCNCCTGTTCCAGGATAAAATGGATATTGATGGATACTGCTGTAATAGATGGAGGAATCTTTATAAAAAGAATGTTGTGTCCCATTTCCGTGGTGGACATCCCAATCAAAAATAAAAATTTTTTGGATGTTTTTAACATCTTGGGCATAGCGTGCTATGACACCAACATTATTGAAAAGGCAAAATCCCATTGCTTTATTTTGTTCTGCGTGGTGCCCTGGTGGGCGCACTGCACAAAAGGCGTTGCCCACTGTGCCCTCTAAGATTTTATCCAAAGCCTCCAAGCCGGCCCCAGCACTTAACAAAGCTGCTTGATAGGAATCTNCAGAAATCACGGTATCTGCATCCAGATTGCGAACACCATTTCGACAACTATCTTCAACACTTCGGATNTACCCGGTGCCATGAACTTTAGCAATNTCTTCTANAGTGGCTTTACGGGGTTGAATTAGAGTAAGGTTGTTGTAATATTTCGANGATTCAATGTTTTTTTGAATGGCATTTAAACGTCCTGGATTTTCAGGGTGAGGTTCATTCTTATGNTTCAAATAAAAAGGATCTGAAATGTAACCCGTTTTATTCAATTATTTTTTACCGTTTTGAGTTTAATTNTATTANCTATAAAGNTCTGGTGAGAATATCAAAATAATGAGATACCTTCAACATATCAAATTATGTTCGATTTAGAAAAAACCGAAAAAATAAAGAATATTGAAAAAAAAGCTTACGAACTTGGTTTTGATGGATTTGGAATTGCCANTCCTCAGATAGAAAAAGCAAGTGAAAATTTTAGTAAGTGGTTGGATTTGGGTTACGCTGGAGAAATGAAGTATATGGCTAGAGGTGAAGATAAACGCTGTGACCTAAATTTAGTCTTAGAAAACGTAAAAAGTATTATTTGTCTAAGAACAAACTATTTCACTGAAGAAAAAAGTATGGATTTTCTTAACTTCCCGGATAAGGGAGACATTTCGCTTTATGCGTTGAATAAAGATTACCATGATATTATTACTTCCCGCTTAAAAGAACTTGAAAAAACGATTCAAAATGAGTTAGCAGAATGCCGAACGAAAATTTATGTCGATACCGGTCCGATTCTTGAAAAACCATTGGCCGAACAGGCAGGCTTAGGGTGGATTGGGAAGCATACAAATTTGCTNAGTCAGGATATTGGATCTTGGTATTTTCTTTCTGAAATTTTAGTTGATATTGAGCTTCCCAAATCGGAGATAGCAGACAACCATTGTGGTTCTTGCAAAAGCTGTATTGATATCTGCCCTACCGATGCGATCGTTGCACCTTATGTTTTGGATTCAAAAAAATGCATTTCGTATCTTACNATTGAGNTAAAAGGGGTTATTCCTNAAGANTTTNGAAAAGCCATNGGAAATAGGATATATGGATGCGANGATTGNCAAATTGTTTGTCCATGGAANTCTTATGCAGTTAAAACAGGGGANGTTGNTTTTAAATCTNTAGACAGTANTTTTTTGCTAATNGATCTNATNCAATTGAATGAAGAGGAATTTCGTAAAAGGTTTAAAGGGAGCCCCATAAAAAGAATCAAACGGCGTGGACTATTGAGAAANGTTGCGATAGCTTTAGGAAACTCTAATAACCCAANGGCNGTGCCTTTTTTAATAAAAGCCTTGGAGGATAAGGAACCTCTTATTCGCGCCCATATTGTCTGGGCATTAGGAGAGCTTATGGGTTCTCAATGCATATCCATTTTGAATGAAAANCTTGCCAAAGAGAAGGAGTTNATAGTTTTAAANGAAATGGAAGNAATTCAAGACCGNTTTTATGAAAATTCATAGGAGATTNTAAANCTAAGAATGACTTTAAACAAANNTTGAACATNTCGGGGTCCCAGCCTATAATCAATAAAATTTTATCCCTTTTCCATTTTAGAGGTNTATGAATAATTCAAAAGATTTTCGATTTTTAAAAGCCTGCCGGGGGGAACCGGTAGATAAAACACCGGTATGGTTTATGCGTCAGGCTGGCCGGTACATGAAAGTTTACAGGGATCTTAAAGAAAAATATACTTTTCTTGAAATGTGTAAAACACCTGAGCTAGCGTGTGAAGTGACCATGCAGCCGCTGAATGTTCTGGAGGTTGATGCGGCTATTATTTTTGCTGATATTCTGCTTCCTCTCGAGCCAATGGGTACCGGCCTTGAGTTTAGCGCTGGTGACGGTCCTGTAATACCTAGACCGGTGAGGGATAAAAAAGCAGTTGAGAACCTTTTAGAGGTAAACGCAGAAGAGCAGCTTGGATTTGTAGGTGATGCGATTAAACTTGTCCGCAAAGAAATCGATGGGAAAATTCCCCTCATTGGATTTGCAGG
>NZYH01000041.1 GCA_002697825.1 Nitrospina sp.
AAATAGAACAGAATAATTTAGATCTAGTTATCGCAGAAGAGTCTAAACCCAATGAAACTAAATTGGGAATTGAGGATTGTCCCCAGACATTAAGCTCGAAACACACATTTTCAAATTTTGTGGTCGGATCTAGCAACCAGTTTGCGCATGCTGCGGCTCTGGCGGTAGCTAATAATCCCTCAATAGCTTACAACCCTTTATTTATCTATGGAGCCGTTGGTTTAGGAAAAACGCATTTACTTCATGCTATTGGAAATAATATTCAAAAAAATAACCCTAATTCACGAGTCCGTTATATTTCAGCAGAAAGTTTTACTGTCGATCTGATTGAATCTATTAAAAGGGATAAAATGCCTTTCTTTCGAAAACGGTACAGACCGCTAGATGTTTTATTAATTGATGATATCCAGTTTATTGCCGGTAAAGAAAGAACCCAGGAAGAGTTTTTTTATACATTTAATGCTCTTTATGAATCTCAAAAACAAGTTGTTATTTCCTGTGATAGATATCCCAAAGATATTCAAAATATTGAAGAAAGAATAAAATCACGTTTTGAATCAGGATTGGTAGCAGATATTAACACTCCCGATCTTGAAACCAAGGTAGCTATTTTATATAAAAAAGCCGAATTACATAAAAAAGAAATTCCACAAGATGTCGCTATATTTATAGCTAGTAATATTAAATCCAATATCCGAGAACTCGAAGGTTTTTTGCTTAGGGTTATTGCTTATTCATCTTTCACCCATAGAGAAATAGACTTAGAAATCACTAAGGAAGTCTTAAAAGATTTTACATTTGACAAAAAAAAGAACTTCACAATTCAAAACATCCTAAAAACTGTAGCATCGTATTACGATATTAAAGTCTCCGATATCAAATCAAAAAGACGAACCCGAGAGATTTCTACCACTCGTCAAATTGCTATGTACCTATGTCGTGAGCATACAAAATCTTCCCTTCCGGAAATCGGAAAACAGTTTGGAGGCAAAGATCACACAACAGTTATTTTTTCCCATAAAAAAATATCTAACAATGTAAAAGAAAACAATGATTTAAAATCATCAATTCAAGATATTTTAAATCTTATAGAAAATGGATAACTTGTATAGAACGTGTGAAAAACTGGTTAAAAAAACTATCAAAATAAGGTATAATTTACACGGTAAAAGTTCTTCCCACCTTTGCTAAAAATGCAGCATTTTTACTAACACTTTCTTCATTATATTCTACCTTTTAAATTGGGAATTTAGATCGTTTTTCCACAAAATCTCAGGCCCTACTACTACTACTAAGTAATAATAGGTTTCTCTATTTTATTAGTTTTAAGTAAGAAACAGGAGAATATGAAATCTTCAGAAAATAAATCGTACGATTCCTCAAATATTAAAATTCTTGAGGGTTTGGAAGCTGTTAGAAAAAGACCTGCAATGTATATTGGTGGAACAGGAATTGATGGCCTGCATCACCTAATATTTGAATTGGTTGATAACAGCGTGGATGAAGCTATTTCGGGTTTTTGCAACGAGATAGAGGTTGTATTGCATATTGACGGAACAGTGACTGTATCCGACGATGGTAGAGGAATACCTGTAGGTCTACATCAAGACAGGGATGTGTCTGCCGCTGAAGTTGTTATGACGGTTCTTCATGCTGGAGGAAAGTTTGATAAAGATACTTATAAAGTTTCTGCAGGCTTGCATGGAGTTGGTGTGTCTGTAGTAAACGCCTTGTCTGAAACGCTACAGTTGGAAATTAAAAGAGAAGGAAAAATTCATTTCCAAGAGTATATGAGAGGTAAACCCGTTTCACCTATTGAGGTGATAGGTGAAATGAGTTCGTCGGGAACGAGGATAAGATTTAAACCTGACTCAGAAATCTTTGAGGACTTAAATTTCCGTTTCGAGATTTTATCTAATCGGCTCAGGGAGTTAGCTTTTCTTAATAAAGGGCTAAAAATACATATCCATGATGAGCGAGATGGCAAGGACAATGAATTTTTATTTGCTGGAGGAATTGTCTCGTTCATAGAACATTTAGGAAAAAACAAAAAAATCCTTCACCCTGAACCTATCTATATTGAACGAGAGAAAGATGATTGCGATTTACAATTAGCTATTCAATACAACGATGGTTACCACGAAGAAATGTTTACTTTTGTTAACAATGTCAATACTCGTGATGGAGGAACGCATTTAAGTGGTTTCAGATCAGCATTGACAAGAACAGTGAACGGTTATGCGGTGCAAAATAATATGCTTAAAAATACAGGGGTTACTTTAACAGGCGATGATGTAAGAGAAGGTTTAATCATGGTTTTAAGCATAAAAATACCAGATCCNCAGTTTGAAGGNCAGACNAAAGGNAAACTNGGNAATACNGAGGTTAANGGAATAGTTGAACAGATTGTTAATGAAAAANTAGGACANTTCTTTGAAGANCAGCCTGTTNTTGCTAAACAGATTGTTTCTAAAGTNATTAGCGCTGCTCAGGCAAGAGAAGCNGCNAAAAANGCAAAGGACCTNGTAAGGAGAAAAAATGCACTAGAGGTAAGNTCATTNCCAGGAAAACTAGCTGACTGCTCAGANAANGACCCTTCTNTGTCAGAGCTTTATATTGTTGAGGGTGATTCCGCTGGAGGNTCNGCAAAACAAGGCCGAAACAGAGNNAATCANGCNATTTTACCNATGCGAGGNAAAATTTTAAACGTAGAAAAAGCTAGAACAGAAAAGATGATAGGNAATCAGGAAATTAGAACGTTAATTACTGCTTTAGGAGCGGGGATNGGAAATGATTTTGATGTCGAAAAACTTCGTTATCATAAAGTAATCATAATGACGGATGCTGATGTTGATGGTGCCCANATCAGGACTCTTTTATTAACCTTCTTTTTCCGCCAAATGTCACAAATTATTGAACATGGTTACTTATATATTGCACAACCCCCACTTTTTAAGATTAAAAAGGGTAAAAAAGAAAACTACTTAAAAGACGAAAAACTTTTATTCCAATATTTGATGGATCAAGGAACAGAAAAACTGGAGATATCTACAAGTAAAGGTGGTGAAACAATTTCTGGTTCCAACCTAAAGCTTCTGATAGATAACCTTTTTAAATTTGAAGAATGTTTTAATCAAGTNGTAATGAACAACATTCCTAAGGCATTTTTNGACTCTCTGATTAGTTTGGATATTGAAGAAAAGGATTTTAAAGACCTAGAACATGTTCTGGCCGCGGTAATTCAAATTGTTGATGGCTTAATAGATAAGGAAAATAAAAATAAATACAACTATAAAAAAGAAAACTTAAATATTCCCATCAAGTTTAATACTAGTATCAAGCTTGATAATGATAAAAAGAACCGTTTAAAGGAGTTTCTTTTAGAAATTGATGAGGAAGCCGATAACATTTCTACCGTAAAAATGAGCCATGGTTTTAAAAAAATAGATCTAAATAATGAAATTAAAGATATCAGCCTTTTAATAGGTTTTGAAGGCGAAACGAAAACCTACAATGTTGCTTTTTTAGGTTCAAGTAATGGCCGAGATTTTGAAATCAACTTAAATCAGGAATTCATTAATTCCGTGATGATTCAAAACATCCTAAAAATTTATAAACCCATTAAGGAGCACGATCATTCTCCGTTTATTTTAAAAAATAATGGGGAAAGCATCACCGTGAATTCTAAGCACGGTTTGTTACAAGCGGTTTTGGAGATGGCCAAAAAAGGTATGTATATCCAGCGATATAAAGGGTTGGGTGAAATGAACCCAGACCAATTATGGGAAACAACCATGGATCCTGAGGTGAGAGTTCTTTTGCAGGTCCGCGCAGATGACATCCCTGCTTCGAGCGAACTTTTTGAGACCTTGATGGGAGATCCGGTAGAACCACGCCGGGAATTTATTCAAAAAAATGCCTTACAGGCTAGAAACATAGATCTTTAAATAATTGGTTTAAAAAATTTACTTTTTTTGAAAGACAATTGCATGCCGGAAAAAATTGACCCGATAGACATTGACGATGAAATGAAAAGCGCGTACCTCGATTACGCGATGAGCGTAATTATTGGTCGTGCACTCCCAGATATCAGAGATGGCTTAAAACCCGTCCATCGTCGTGTTTTGTACGCTATGCATGAGTCGGGAAATGTTTTTAATAAACCCTATAAAAAATCCGCCCGTATTGTAGGCGATGTAATTGGTAAATATCATCCTCACGGGGACCAGGCGGTTTATGACACTATAGTTCGTCTTGCACAAGAATTTTCCCAGAGAATTCCGTTAGTCGATGGTCAGGGGAATTTCGGCTCTATTGATGGTGATTCAGCTGCGGCAATGCGTTATACCGAAATCCGCATGCAGGAAATAACAGGAGAATTGTTACGCGATCTTGAAAAAGAAACGGTTCAGTTTGTGCCCAATTATGATGAGTCAACAAAAGAGCCCTCTGTTCTTCCTGCAAGTTTTCCGCAACTCTTAGTTAATGGTTCTTCTGGAATTGCTGTGGGTATGGCTACCAATATACCTCCCCATAATTTAACGGAAGTGGTGGACGCGGCCATCCATGTTATTGAAGAACCGGAATGTTCTATCGATGATCTTTTAGAGTTTGTTAAGGGCCCTGATTTTCCAACCCGAGGAATCATTCAAGGAAAAAATGGAATAATTTCAGCCTACAAAACAGGGCGCGGAATCATTCGTGTAAGAGGCCGGGCAGAAATTGAACCCATTGGAAAAGGTGACAGAGAAAGAATTGTTATCAACGAACTACCTTTTCAGATAAATAAAGCCCGGCTTGTTGAAAAAATAGCTGAACTGGTAAGAGAAAAAAAGCTGGAAGGCATTTCGGATTTAAGGGATGAGTCAGATCGCGAGGGAATTCGCGTTGTCATTGAGTTAAAAAAAGGAACAATGGGGCGGGTTGTCTTGAACTCCATTTATAAAAACACTCAACTCCAAGACACATTTGGAGTAATTTTGCTGGCCCTAGTTAATCAACAGCCCAGAGTTTTAAATCTAAAAGAGTATTTACGCTACTTTGTTTTATTTCGAAAAGAAGTAGTTACTCTCAGGACGGAATTTGATCTTAAAAAAGCTAGGGAAAAGGAGCATATTCTTGAAGGTTTAAAAATAGCTCTGGATAACCTTGATGAAGTTGTGAAGCTCATCCGTAATGCGGAAGACCCTGTTTCTGCAAGGGAAGGGCTCATTTCTATATTTGCTTTGTCTGAAGCTCAGGCAAAAGCAATTCTGGAAATGAGGCTGCAACGCTTAACAGGTTTAGAACGGCAAAAAATTGTTGATGAGTTAGGAGAAATAAAGAAAAAAATTGAGGAATACCTTCATATTTTGGCAAATGAAGAAGTTAAACTAAAAATCATCCGTGAAGAACTGGTTGAAATAAAAACAAAATATAACGATCAACGCCGCACAGAAATTGCCGAAACAGATGAGGGCGATCTTTTAATAGAAGACTTAATTGCTGATGAAGAAACTGTCGTGGTTTATTCAAGAAGCGGATATATCAAGCGTCATTCGGTAGATAACTATAGGGCCCAACGAAGAGGCGGCAAGGGAATTCGTGGTATGGACCTGAAAGAAGAGGACGTCGTTGAAAAACTTTTCATTGCTTCCGCCCTCAGTCATTTGCTTATATTTACAAGTTTAGGCAAGGTTCACTGGTTGCGGGTATTTTCCATTCCGGAAGTAAGTCGGACAGCAAAAGGAAAATCGATTGCCAATTTGGTGAACTTGCAGTCAGGAGAATCCATTGCAAGTATTTTATCGGTTCGGGAGTTTGAAGAGGATAAATTTGTAATGATTGCCACAGAACGTGGCATCGTAAAGAAAACCTCCTTAATGGCATACAGTAAGCCAAGGCAGGGAGGTGTTATTGGCCTGACAATAGATAAAGGAGATCGATTGATTGGTGCCGAGTTGTGTGATGGAAAAAGCGATATTTTATTGGCTACGGAAAAAGGATTTTCCATTCGTTTTTCTGAAAAAGAAGCTCGTCCCATTGGTCGAACAGGAAGAGGTGTTAGGGGTATTCGGTTAAAGCCAGACGATCGCGTTGTAGGTGCCGAAATTGTGCACCCGGGTAATATGCTCCTAACCATTACCTCAAATGGATATGGGAAAAGAACTCAGTTAGAAGAGTATCCCGTACAGGGACGAGGCGGACTAGGAGTTATGACAATTCGCTGCAATGAAAAAATTGGCTCAGTGATAGGGATCCAACAGGTAACCGAAAACGATCAATTGTTGGTTATTACATCTGATGGAAATATTGTTCGAATGAAGGTGGACGAAATATCTGTGATTGGCCGAAATACACAGGGAGTAAGGCTAGTTGGAACCGGTGAATCGAACCAAGTTGTGAGTGTCGAAAAACTGGTAGAGTAAAACTAACTGAAGATTCACCTTTTAGATTATGCATAAAAAAGTTTTTCCCGCCTTAAAAGTATCAATTTATATTTCTGTTTTACTGTTTCTATTATCCTGTGGTGAAAAAAATGATCCCTTAATACAAAAGGCCAATCAAGAATGGATTCAGGGGCATAACCACAGTGCTTTAGAATTATTAAATGAGGTATTAAAAAACAACCCAAAGGGACAGAAAGCCGAAGAAGCCCTCTTTAGAATTGGAGAAATCCATCATTTCAGTTTAAATAATAGTATTCGCGCCTTGGTTTTTTTTCAAGAAGTTAGACAAATGAATCGCGAGGGTCCTTTTGGTTATAAGGCACAAAAATATATTGCTGAAATTGCAGAATTTAGTTTAAAAGATTACGATCAAGCCATTGTCGAATATCAAACCCTAATTAATTTCCACAAAGACGAGTTTTCCAAAGGAGAATACCAATTCCGAATTGCTTCCATATATTATAAAAAACAGAATTATCATCAAGCTTTGGTGGAGTTGCAAATTCTTCTTGAAAACTATCCTAAGAGTCCTTGGGTCGAGGAAACAAAATTTAAAATTGTAGAAATTCTTTATACACTTAATCGTTGTCCTGAAGCCAGAGAACAATACCGAAGTTTCAATTTGGAATATTCTAATAGTCGGTTTAAATCTGAAATGGATTTTGTGGTGGCTTCTTGTTTGGAAGAAGAAGGCCATCTTCAAGATGCTTATAACCTTTTCAAAGCCTTAGAAGGGCAATATACTTATCCATCAATACTGAAAATGAAATTATTAGGAATTGAAAAAAGGATAGAAAAGGTAAGGTAATGCTAGATATAAAATATATCCGTGAAAACCTCCAAATTGTTAAAACAGGCCTTGAACGCCGAAATGGTAAGTGCCCTGACTTGGAGGAACTAATACAGCAAGAAGAGAAAAGGCTTCAAAGCCTTCAGAAATCTGAACAGCTTAAAAATAAGAAAAAGAAAATCTCAGAAGAAATAGGAAAATTAAAACAACAAGGTAAGGACGCATTTCAATTAATGGATGATGTAAAAAATATCAATTTATCCATAAAAGATTTGGATGAAAAAGTCGAGGGTTTGGAAAATATTATACATACAAAACTTTTAGGCATTCCCAATATACCTGATGAAAATATTCCTGCTGGTGTGGATGAATTGAACAATAGATTTATTCGAGAATGGGGAGATAAACCAAATTTTTCAACTCAACCTTTGAATCATGTCGAGCTCGGTGAAAGGCTTGGTTTAATTGATTTAAAACGAGCTGCAAAAATATCGGGTGCGAGGTTTGCTGTATACCGAGGAGTGGGGGCCGCATTGCTTCGGGCTTTAATAAATTTCATGATCGATGTCCACACTCAAGAAAATGGATATGAAGAACTTTACCCTCCTTTTCTTGTCAATGAGGTAAGTTTACAGGGCACAGGTCAATTGCCCAAGTTTGGAGAAGAGCTCTTTGCCATGAGAGACGACCCACTTTTCCTTATTCCGACAGCAGAGGTTCCTGTTACTAATTTTCATAGAGCTGAAATTCTTGAAGAAGAATCTTTGCCTATTTGTTATACAGCATACACTCCTTGTTTTCGGCGTGAGGCAGGTTCCTATGGGAAAGACACGCAAGGACTAATAAGGCAGCATCAGTTTGACAAAGTAGAGCTGGTAAAATTTTCTAGAGCGGATGAATCTGAACGGGAACTGGAGAAACTTGTAAATGATGCGGAATTGATTTTAAAGAAATTGAATTTGCATTATAGAGTCATGGAGTTATGTGCTGGCGACTTAGGATTTTCGGCTGCAAAAACTTATGATTTGGAAGTTTGGTTACCCAGTCAAAAAACTTATAGGGAAATATCATCCTGTTCAAACTTTAAAGATTATCAAGCACGGCGTGCAAAAATTCGCTGCAAAAAGAAGACAGGAGGAAAACCAGAATTTGTTCATACCTTGAATGGATCCGGCCTTGCAGCCGGGCGTTTATTCGTGGCTATCCTAGAAAACTATCAAAATTCGAATGGAACCATAACTGTTCCAGAAGCTTTAAGACCTTATTTGCAGGGGCGCGAAATTCTGTCGACTTAAACTGAGATTCGACTTTATTAAGAGCCTAAAATCTTAAAATAGTACTCTTGACTTTTATCTTCAAGTAGATAAGTATAAACGCAGTCCAAAACATTAAGGAGGGATGGCCGAGTGGTTTAAGGCGGCGGTCTTGAAAACCGTTGAACGAAAGTTCCGTGGGTTCGAATCCTACTCCCTCCGCCACTGCTTGGCATTGAAGCGAAGTGTAAACAATTTTTAGCTATATTTTTGAGTTATTTGGCAAGATAAAAATTACAGTAGTTACCACCTTTCTTAGAGGTTAGTTTGCTGCAGTGGTAATAAATAATAATTTGGAGAGGTGGCCGAGCTGGCTTAAGGCGCACGCCTGCTAAGTGTGTGTAGGCTTAACCCCTACCGAGGGTTCGAATCCCTCCCTCTCCGCCNCCCTTTTGAAGTAAGGAAAAATATTTTGAGGGCCATAAAAATTATTAATAGAGGGTTAGCGTTAGCTGTTTTGCTGCTCATCGGTTGCAGTGGTGGTAGTAACGATACACCACTAACTCAAGCAAAAAAAATCAGCGAAGTAGATGTGCCACAATTTGAAGGATCGCAATCTAAGCCGCTTCAAGCTTCCGTTAAAAAAGAACTTGAGACAAATCTAGGTGGAGTCCATCCAGGGGTAAAAGAGGAAGTAAAAATAGATAGAGGAATTGTTGTGCCCAAAGAAGTAAAAGGGCAATGGAAAGCCGTCAAAATCATGGTTCGAAATAAAATCGATGAGTCCAGAAGCTCGATGAAAACGGCTTCTTTAGGAAGTAGTTTTAATTTAGGTGGGTCTGGAATCAAAGTTACGGTAGGACCTTTTATGCCTAACTTCGTGATGACACAAAAAAATTATTCTTCAAATGGAAATGAACTAATTAATCCTGCAGTTCGATTGCGGGTAGAAGATAAAGGAAAAATCTTGTTTGAAGGTTGGGCATTTGCTAAATATCCCACTATGTATGCATTCGAACATGATGAATTTGCATTCCAGTTAATGGATTATATTCCTGCAGATGTTTCCTGATATAATATAAATATGAAAATTATGCGCCCATGGCTCAGCTGGATAGAGCGACGGTTTGCGGTACCGTAGGTCGCAGGTTCGAGTCCTGCTGGGCGCGTTTTTCCCCTCCTTTTCATAAAACACTTATCTCATTTACCTCAATTAGTTAGGGTCTTAGTTTTGCTAATGCTTTGTATTTACTTTTCAAAAACAAACTTATGACTCTTTTTTGAATTAAGTTATCGAACCTGTTATCTTTTGAGTATATAGAAACTAAAAAATGGGGAGCGAAGTCTATGGATGTAATAAAAGATTTCATGTCCAAACCTGTCTTGAGTGTAACTATACAAGCTAGCGCTGAGGAAACCGCAAAAGAGATGGATCAAAAAAGTGTTAGTTGTCTATTAGTGAAAGAAAACGAAGAGCCCGTTGGGCTTGTCACCACATCTGATCTTGTAAAAAGGGTAATGGCTAAAGGGCTTGATCCTAAAACCACTCAAATAAACTTAATTATGTCGAAACCTCTTATTTCTTTAAACCACTATTTGACCCGAAGTGATGCGAATGAGCTTATGCAGAGAAACAAGATAAAACATTTGGTGGTAACTGAGAAAAACAGTGTCATAGGGATATTGACCCCCAAGGATATAATTTAACAAGATAGGTCAAGCCCATTATTTTGAGTGATGTAGCATCTATATATAGATTGAATATTTTGAAGGATAAAATTAAAATACCTCATTTCTTGAGATGGGATCGAGAGAGGCGTATTAAATTTTAGACTAATGATGTTGCCCGGATTTTTATCGTTGGAATGAGAGAGTGCTTGAGGGAGAGGTGGCCGAGCGGTTTAAGGCGCACGCTTGGAAAGCGTGTGTAGGTTTACCCCTACCGAGGGTTCGAATCCCTCCCTCTCCGCCACTGAGCTTATTTGGTCGACTAAAATTATTTCTTTCTATATAGTAATTTTTACCTCATAAGCAATTTATAAAGCCTCCTGAGGTCAAGATCATATTTTTTGGTTAACAAAATTTTTTTAGAGGTTAAAATTTTGGCAGTTTTGTTGGGCCTCACGCAACATGGCTTTGTGAAATCCGTCAGGTCCGGAAGGAAGCAGCGGTAGCGAAATCCCATGGGTGCTGTGAGATTCCCAGCAATTCTGCCTTTTATNACCCGTCCCTTGTTAAANAAGNCTTGGTCTCATATGGACTTTCATGTTTCTGCCCGNAAATGGCGTCCTCAGAAATTTAGTGAACTAATTGGACAAGAGCATATTGTCCGTACCCTCTCCAATGCAATAGAGCTAGAGNGGGTTTCCCACGCATTTGTATTTTCTGGNACTCGTGGTGTTGGTAAAACAACCACCGCGAGAATTCTTGCTCGTGTTCTAAATTGCGAAAAAGGCCCTACCATTGATCCTTGTGGAGTTTGCTCTTTTTGTANTGAAATAACTCAAGGAAATTGCATAGATGTTTGGGANATGGATGGAGCATCTAACAACGGGGTTCAGGAAGTTAGAGANTTGATCGATAACGTNCAATATTCTACCTCAGCCGCTCGATACAAGGTTTATATTATTGACGAAGTTCATATGCTTTCCAAAAGNGCTTTTAACGCCTTATTGAAAACTCTTGAAGAGCCTCCCCCTCGTGTAATTTTTATTTTTGCNACCACTGAATTGATAAAAATACCTGAAACTATTCTTTCTCGCTGCCAATGTTTTGAATTTAAACCTTTGTCACAAAAGCAAATCACCCAGCAATTAGAACTAATCTGTGAACAGGAAAAAATTGCTATAGAAAAAAGAGGGTTGGAAGATATTTCAAAAATTGGTGCTGGTAGTATGCGCGATGCTCAGAGCCTATTGGATCAGGTAATTGCCTACAGCGGGCAAAAGGTCGATGCGGAATCTGTTGAAGCAGTTTTGGGAATTGTGGGTGGAAATACTCTTGAAATATTTGTTGACAGGTTGATAGACCGACAGCCAGCAGCTTTGGTTAGATTGATACAGGANATAGTTAAACAGGGGAAAGATCTCGGTNTNTTTTGCCGAAGTCTNCTAGAATATTTAAGAAATCTTTTGATTGTAAAAGTTTCTAATCAACCTGAAACTTTGATCAATACCCATACCTATAGTTTGGAGACCTTAAAAAAACAGGCTGAAAANTTTCATGCTGATGAATTGCAAGTNATGTTTAGTCTTTTAACAAAAGCTGAAATGGAAATGAAAAAAAGTTCACTTTCGCAGATGATTTTTGAGATGGCATTATTGCGGCTCATAGAAACGCGACCCTTTAAAAAAATTGATGAGCTCATAGATCAGATCAATGAAGCGGAAATCAATAACGCAGAATCCCTTACGGTTTCCTTTAAAAATCAAAATAATACCGACGAATCTTCCCTACCTAATAAAACAGTTAAACAAGAGGCTGGAATTTCATGGGATCAAATTAAGCAACANGCTTTACTTAAAAAACCTTTTTTTGGGCATTACTTCGANAAATGTCAAGTTCTTCTTTTAAGTGAAAAGCAAATTCATTTAGAATTTTGTGATAAATTTACCTTTGATTTGGTGGAAACACCCGAAAACATAAAGTTCCTTAAAGACACCGTTAAAATGGTTTGTGGCCACGATGTGGATATAAAGATAAATCTCCATACCGATATGAAGGAAGTACCGAGCCCAACAAAAGATGAGCAAAAAAAAAAGTCAATAGATTTTAAAACGGAAAAGCAAAAATCCGAGTCAGAAATTATTCAAGACGCTCTGGACATTTTCGGAGGCGTTGTGGTCAAATGATATTAATTTTGAATAAGAGGAAGATGTCTGTGNACATTTTAAAATATTATGTTTGACAAAGGTTGGACTGGATTATTTAAACAAGCAACAGAAATGCAATCTAAACTTGCAGAAATGCAGGAAGGGTTGGCTGAAAAGACTGTTGAAATAAGTACCGGTGGTGGAATGGTAAAAGTGGTTTCGAATGGTCTTAATGAAATTATTTCAGTTAAGATTGATGATGAACTGATTAATATGAATGACAGAGAAGTTCTCGAAGATTTAATAACCGGTGCTGTTAACGAAGCCAATAAAAAAGTTAAAGAATTAGCTCAAGGTGAAATGACCAAAATGACCGGNGGTATAAAAATTCCTGGCCTTTTNCCCCCGACCTAATAGGACAAGCCCTTTCGCTAATAAGACAGAACTTTTTTGAGTGGCAAGATTCTTCTTCCTATATTTGGAGATAAAGTTTTTTCCATGCATTTAATTTGTAAATAAAATGAGGATAAAATTTAAGATTATGAAAGCCTTTGATAGGTTAATAGGTGTAGACCTATTTCTCGCTTCCAATATACTGCTATGAAAAGACCACCGGTGGTCAGCGAGCTCATAGATGAGCTGAAAAAGCTTCCTGGGATTGGACAAAAGACAGCTGAACGTCTGTCCTTTTTTCTGATGCGCGGCCAAGCCGAACAAGCAACTAAACTTGCCAATGCNATTCATAATATAAAAGAAAAAATTATTCTTTGTTCCTTATGTCATGGAATTACTGAAGCTGACCCTTGTGGAATTTGCTCAGATACTTCTCGAGATCAAAAGCAAATATGTGTAGTGGAAGAGCCTCATGACGTTTATGTTATGGAAAACATGGGTTATTTCAAAGGTGTTTACCATGTATTGATGGGAGTCATTTCTCCACTAGATGGAATCGGTCCTGACGATTTAAANATTGATGCTTTAAAAGAAAAAGTTTCAAGGAAAGAAATCCGTGAAGTAATACTTGCTACCAATCCTGATATGGAAGGCGAATCTACCGCAGTCTATGTTTCCAAAGTTCTCAAGCCNTTGGATGTAAGGGTCACCCGTATTGCTCGGGGNTTGCCAGTAGGATCCGATATTGAGTACGCCGATTCTGTGACTCTGTTGAAATCAATCGAAGGACGTATGGAAATGAGTTAGGNTNGTTTGAGNNCTCCNNANATCTAAGCCCTAAAANCAAACAGTATTGCCAAGCTTTTTAATTTAANTTNACTATNAATTGTCTTANCAATTGGNAAGAAAAAGTTATAATTCCGCTTGACAATATGTTAAAACTGGACTAATTTTCAACGCTTTAAGATAAAATTAAACTCCATTCCGGTGTGGCGCAATGGTAGCGCAATCGGCTGTTAACCGATGTGTTACAGGTTCGAGTCCTGTCACCGGAGCCATTTTATAAACCGTCGATACAGGGCGGTAGGTTTTTAACAAACCCTGTCGAAAATTGGCAGGGTTTTGTTTTTTGGAAACAGGTTGCATTGCTAAAAATGATTGGTTATTCTTTCTCGAGCAAGATAAATACCTTTTTCAACAATAAGATAGACTATGATAAACCGTCCCAGAAGAAACCGTTTGACATCAGGAGTTCGTGGTTTGATCCGGGAAACCAATATTCAACCCCGGGATTTGGTTTGGCCAACTTTTGTTCAAGAAGGCAATAACTTGAGAACCCCAATTGGTTCGATGCCGGGGGTGTCGCGGCTTTCTATAGATCAGTTAGTGGTGGACTCCAATAAAGCTTTTGAGTTGGGCATCCCTGCTGTAGCCCTTTTTCCTGCTATTGACGATTCTTTGAAAAACTCTGAAGGTAAGGAAAGTTTGAATCCTGAAGGATTGTTACAACGAGCAGTTAAAAAATTGAAAAAAGAAATACCCGATTTGGTGGTTATTACCGATGTTGCTCTGGACCCTTACTCCAGCGACGGTCATGATGGATTCGTTCGGGATGGTCAGATCCTTAATGATGAAACACTGCCTCTTCTTGCCGGCATGGCTGTCGCTCAAGCCAAAGCTGGTGCTGATGTCGTCGCGCCTTCGGATATGATGGATGGTCGGGTTGAAGCAATTCGCTGGGCTCTAGATGATGCTGGGTTTCACAATGTTTTGATTTGCAGTTATTGTGTCAAATATGCTTCAGCTTTTTATGGGCCTTTTCGCGACGCATTAGAGTCGGCACCCAAAGAAGGAGATAAGAAAACTTATCAAATGGACCCATCCAATGCCCGTGAAGCTATCCGTGAAATTCATTCCGATGAAGAAGAAGGGGCGGATTGGTTATTGATCAAGCCCGGCCTTCCATATCTCGATGTGATACGTTTGACTAGAGAGCATTCTGAATTACCTATTGCCGCTTATCATGTGAGCGGGGAATATGCCATGTTGAAAGCCGCTGAAGAAAAAGGCTGGCTGGATTACGAAAGTTGTTTGATGGAATCGCTGGTCAGTCTGCGACGCGCCGGAGCGGATATGATATTTACTTATGGGGCTATTGACGCTGCTTCTATTTTAAAGCGATAGAATTTTAAGCGCGACCTCGACTTTCTTTAATCTATCACCTTAAAAGTCCATTGTGTCTAAGACCGGATATTGGGTTCATGATTTAGATCCTTTTCTATTCCAATTTACAGAAAATTTTGGCATACGATATTACGGCCTCGCCTATGCTTTAGGGTTTCTGGCCGGTATTTGGCTTCTACATATTTTTTGCAAATACGGTAAAGCAGCACTTACAGCAGAAGAACAGTCCTTGACCATTACAACGATCATGGTGGGTGTCCTTTTGGGTGGTCGCTTGGGATATATGTTTTTCTATGCGCTTCAAGATGTTATCCATCGACCATGGACTATTTTTCAAGTCTGGAAGGGAGGTATGGCCAGTCACGGTGGTTTTATAGGTGTGATGATTGGTTGCTGGTGGGCCTCGAAAAAGATAAAGTTAAATTTTTTACAACTTGGTGATATCTTATGCCCTCTTGTTCCGCCCGGAATATTGTTAGGTCGCATTGCCAATTTCATTAACGGGGAGCTGTGGGGAAAGGTTTCCAATGTTTCCTGGGCTGTGATCTTCCCGCAAAGCGCACCATTTGGAATCCCACTCGAATTGATTGCTCCTCGGCATCCTTCCCAACTTTATGCCGCCACATTGGAAGGATTATTTTTACTGATTTATAGTCAGTGGAGATTCTGGAGAACAGGAGTTTTGGCAACTCCCGGTAGATTTTCAGGAGAGTTTCTGGCTTTTTACGCGGTGGTAAGGATTTTTGGTGAACAATTTAGAGAGCCGGATGCCGAACTTATTTTAAATCTCAGCCGAGGCAGCTTTTATAGTCTTTTCCTTTTGGTTTTAGGTAGTTTTCTGATTCTCCGTTCACGAAAAACTGTCTAATTTTATAAGCCTTAGCCACTTTTTAATTAATTTTAAATATTGTTATAAATATGTTTTATACATGTTTAAACTGTCTATTTAATAGTTATAATAATATATAACTATAGTTATAAATATAATAAAATTGATTTTGGACATTTAAAAAAGCAAAAAGACATTTTAGAATTGTATTTATACTTAGTTTTAATTCTAATTAAAACTAGTAACAAAGTATTTTTTGAATAAAGAAAATGATAAAAAATCAGGCTGAAGAGATCCGTGCTTATTTGTTGGATAAGATCTCGGTACATCCAAAAAACATTGTCGCGAAAGCAGCGAAGGCTTTTGCTTGTAGTCGAACGACTGTTCACCGGCATTTGAATCGATTGCTCCGTGATGGACAAATAATTAAGTCTGGCACTACACGTCAAATACAGTATTTTTTAAAGACCGAAAAGAATAAAGAGGTGATTATTTCCTTAAAAAATAAAGTTGAAGAGCATAAAGTTTGGCAAGAAAATTTTCAAAAAGATTTTGAGATGCTTCCTAAAAATGTTCGTGATATTTGTGAATACGGTTTTTTGGAAATCCTTAATAATGCTATCGATCATTCTGAGGGAACTGAGGTAAAAATTTATTCAGAGTGGACATCGAAATCACTTGAGTTAATGATTGGTGATAATGGTATCGGAATTTTTAAGAAGATAAAAAATGCATTGGATTTAAAAGACCAACGCGAAAGTGTTCTCCATCTCTCCAAAGGCAAATTCACCACAGATAAGGAACATCATACCGGAGAGGGAATTTTTTTTACTTCCCGTGCTTTTGATAATTTCCGAATACTTTCGAAAGGACTTTCGTATATAAGAGATAATGAGAATAAAGATTGGTTTTTAGATTCATCGAGGGCGATAGTTATTGCAGGGACAGGTGTAAAAATGACTATAAACCTTGATTCAAAAAGAAGATTGCAGGATGTTTTTTCCGAGTTTGTAGAAGAAAACTCAGATGGAATACCAAAGTTTAATAAAACAGATATTATTGTAAGACTCAGCAAGATAGGCGACGAGCACTATATTTCTCGTTCTCAAGCAAGACGCATTATTTTGGGGCTGGAAAAATTTAAATATGTAGTTTTAGACTTTGGTGATATTTCAACGGTTGGCCAGGGTTTTGTTGATGAAGTATTTCGTGTGTTTAAAACCAAATATTCTGGAAC
>NZYH01000042.1 GCA_002697825.1 Nitrospina sp.
TTTCGTGATGCCGAGGTAGGCCTTTTCTTGAAAACTCAGAAAGAAGGTATTAATAATCTGAATTTAAACCAACTAACTCTAGAGTCCAATTTTCGTTCGCAACAAAGTCTGGTAGATTGGAACAATCGATGTTTCCAGAAAATCCTACCCGAAGAGGACAATCCGGATTCTGGTGCGATTGCCTTTTCTAAATCGACTGCGATTCACGCAAAGGAATCTTATCCAGGGGTTGTTCTACATCCTTTGGATCCAGAATCAAATTCTAGTCTAGCATCTCGATCCGAGGCCAAAGAGATTTCCCGGGTTATCAAAAAAATCCGCAATGAATCTGCTGAAGCAACTATTGCAATCCTAGTTAGAAGTCGGACCCATTTGAAGGAAATTATCCGAGAGTTAGAGTTTCTAAAAATATCCTACAAAGCGGAATCTATATACACATTGGCAGATCGACCAGCTATTAGGGATTTATTGTCTTTATTGCGCGCACTTATCTTTCCCTTAGATAGAGTTGCCTGGTTATCCTTATTACGTGCTCCTTGGATGGGAGTTTCGTTAACAGACATTCATTCATTATGCGCAAGCCAACCAGAAATACCTCTCTGGGAGATATTAAATAAAGATGAAAATATAAAAAAGCTATCCAAAAATGGAAAAATACAGATTAAAAAATTAATTTCAATATTAGCACCTACACTCAATGCCCTACCTTCAAACAACTTCCGCGAACTTTTGGAGAATTGCTGGATAAGGTTAGGAGGACCTGCTTGTCAAAAAGGAACCTCCGAAACTGATATCTATACCTTTTTCGATGAAGTAGAAAAATGCATTCAAAAAGGAGAACCAAGCCGATTCGAACATTTTAATCAGGTTATCGAAAACTTGTATGCCAGCCCCTTAACAACGTCAAAAAATGCCATTCAGATAATGACAATGCATAAGGCTAAAGGGTTAGAGTTCGATTATGTTATTCTTCCGGGATTAGGTAAAAAATCTCAAAATGACAGCAAACGACTTGTTTTCTGGATGCCTTATGGTCAAGAACTGCTTTTAGCTCCTTTGGAAGCAAAAGGAGAAACAAAATCCCACCTGTATAATTTTTTAGCCGAAATAGATAATGAAAAAGATGACCATGAAATGCTTCGGTTACTTTATGTTGCTGCAACCCGAGCAAGAAAACAACTCCACCTCTTAGGAAAAACCAAAATCATAAATAATGAATTGATCCCAGAATCCAATTCATTACTTGAAAGCCTTTGGCCCTTTATAAAGGACGACTGGTGCAAGCCAAAATTTATTCCAATGCAAGAAGAGCTAGAGCGTTCTGCTGAAATATATCAAATAGATCGAATTCCATCTGATTATCACCCCCCAGAACCATCCAAACCAATCGATAGTAGCCTTATTGGCGAAATTGAGGAAGAAAAAGAAACTTTTCCTTTTCTTTGGGCTGGAACTGCAGCACGTTGCATTGGTAATGTTTTACATCGTGTTCTGCAAACTATTGCTAAAGAAGGATTGGATAAATGGACGTTAGATCGTATAAAAATGATAGTTCCTCAATTAAGAACCGCGCTGCTAGGAGAGGGACTCCCTTTTGACCAAATTGATGATGCGCTACATTTAACTTTAACCGGATTGCAGAACACAATAAAAGATCCCAAGGGCCGTTGGATACTTTCTAATCATGAAAAAAGCCATACAGAATACTCTTTGACATTATTTTTAGAAAATCGATTTATCCGTAATGTTATAGACCGCACTTTTATTGAAAATAAAACACGATGGATTATTGACTACAAAACAAGTCGCCATGAAGGTACAAGTCTAGAATTTTTCTTAAAAAGAGAGGCAGAACGCTACAAACCACAGCTCAGTCGCTATGAAGCCTTACTTAAAGAATACGGCGAAACACGCCCGATTAGAAAAGCGTTATATTTCCCATTAATAAAAGAATGGTTAGAAATTTAAATCTAATCAAGAATATAGGTAGAAGAAGGTAACCAAATAGAGTTATTGCAACTCTTAAGTATAAAAATGACTTGAAAAATTAGCTATTCAAATATTTCTATAGGTTATGCTTAAAAAGATTTCGAATAAAAAAAAAATAGTTGTACTCATTGGAGATGATTTACGACACCAATATTTCTTATTTCAGTTAAATTCTAAACATAGCATTTCAGCTGTGTTCATCGAAAAATCTGAATATCCACAACCTATTGCAGAAACAGAAAATGAAAAAAAAGCATGGACATGGTTTTTTGAACGAAGAAAGACTGCTGAACATGAAACTATTACTCCCACCTTAAACATAAAAACCCTAAATAGTCCTGATATCTTTCACGTAAAAAAAAATGGGTTAAATTCATTAGACACACTTACTAGGCTTAAAAAAATATCACCTGATTTCATCGCTTGCTTTGGAATAGGACTATTACATGAAACAATATTATCCAATTTTCCAGATATTATTTTTAATCTGCATGTCGGAATACCTGAATATTACAGAGGCTCCTCCTGCAATTTCTGGCCGATTTATAATAGTGACTTAAAAAACTTAGGGGCCACTGTTCATTTAATTGAAAAAGGAATCGATACAGGAAAAATTGCTGGAGCAAAATCTATTATTTTGGAACCTAAAGATAATGAGCAAACCTTGATGTTGAAAACTTTACAAGGGGGAACTCAGTTAATGGACGAAACCATCGACAAATGGAAAAAGGGCAGACTAAGTTTAAAACAACAAACTCGGAAGGGTAAGCTTTATAAAATGAAAGATCTTAAACCGCTCGCAATTTTAAAAGTAAAAAACATGGTAGAGTCCGGTGAGTTACAATACTTGATAGAATTAAACCTAAACAAATATTCTTAAGCTTTTAAGGAATGATTTAAATTAAAACTCAAGGTTGGATATGAAAAATAATTTATTCATAGCTTTTCTATTAATATTTTCATTAGTTTTTTTCCTGTCGAATGATAAAGCCTATGGTCAAGAAGAAGAGGAAAAGTTCGCCAATATTGGTCCTATAGGAATTTCAAATAAATACACGATACCCGAAAACAAACGGGCAATTATTTTTAGAATCAAGAATAATTCTTCCAGAACTATAAAGCAGTTATTTGGTCGGGTATTCAAGATCGATAAATCGCAAACTGATCCACAAAAAAAATTTTCACTTATTAATAATCCTCATAAGGGAGGGAGTATTTCAAAAGGTAAACCGCATCGACCTGGAACTATATCAGAATGGCATTTTACCTTAGCGCTTGAACCACAAGCAGCAAATGAGGAAATTGGATATACTTTGCAAGTTCACCCAAAATCAATTTTTTTCGCAAATATCGAACCGATAGGGGAAAATAAAAAGGATCAGAACAATCCCTAATTTATTTTCAGTTAACATAAGATTTACACCACAATACCCTTAATAGCTAAAATATTTTTCTAGAATTAGCAGGAGGATACAAGCTTAATTACGAACCATTTGCCACAATAATGGGCAAAAAAATTCAAATATCTGTTTCTCCAGTAAAAACCGTATTGATATGACCCCAGCGACACTTCTGAATGAAAATCGCACAAAAGCTAGCCCTTCTAAACCTTTACAGAACATGCTCAGAGATCGGTGCCTATTGGCCTAATTCATCAAAAAATTGCCTACCGATAAGCTTTATAATTTAACTGTTTAGCTAATTTTTTATTCTTTTTCCTTTAGTTTGTAGTTTTTACAAATCATCATTAATATTATAAATTTAGTTTTATAGTTAGAGGTTTATATTTTTATTAAATGCTCAACTTTATGGCAAAAAAACTTGTTAAACATAACGTATTTTTCTTAAACCCTTATTTAATAAAGCCTTTCACTTAAAGGTTGTTTTGGCATTAGTATTGCTAAGTAAAATAAATAACAATGCTTTAACTGATAAACATTTCACTTTTGTTATGAAAGATAAAGGTCGATAAAGCTATTAGCTGTAAAGATATTCTCATTAGGCTTTACCAACCCGCACTTCAAGTTTTTGGATGATTTTATAACTAAGTGAGCAATTTGTCGTTCAAAATTTGGAGGAATAAGCGATGGAAAAAGAATTTGAATCTCTAACAAACAGCAGTGATGTTCTTTTTATGATGCTGGGTGCTGTTATGGTATTTGCGATGCATGGAGGCTTTGCCTTCCTAGAAGTAGGAACGGTGAGAAAAAAAAACCAAGTCAACGCATTAGTAAAAATCCTTGTCGATTTTGCCATTTCCACTTTGATTTATTTCTTTGTTGGTTTTTCCATTGCCTATGGGTTCGATTTTTTTCATCCTACAAAGGAGTTGCTTGAAGACAGACAAGGCTATGAATTAGTACATTTTTTCTTTTTGCTTACTTTTGCTGCACCAATCCCTGCAATAATCTCAGGAGGAATTGCAGAAAGAGCTAAATTCTCTACCCAGGCCTTAGCTGCCTTAATTTTTGTAGGTATTTGTTATCCTTTGTTTGAAGGTATGGTTTGGGGAGAAATAACGTTGTTAGGACAACCAGATTCTTGGTTAGCTGAAATTTCTGGTGGTATTCCTTTCCATGACTACGCTGGGTCAGTGGTTGTTCATTCTATGGGAGGATGGATTGCTCTAGCAGGAATAATTGTTCTCGGGCCAAGATTAGGGAGATGGGATTCTGAGGGACGCAGTCGACCTATTCCTATCAGCAACTTTCCCTTCATGGCATTGGGAAGCTGGATGCTTTGCGTAGGTTGGTTTGGATTTAATGTTATGTCTGCCGCAACCATACAAGGAATTTCAGGGTTAGTAGCAATTAACTCCTTATTTGCAATGGCNGGTGGGATAATTTCATCACTACTGATTTCTAAAAATGANCCGGGTTTTATCCATAATGGAGCCCTAGCCGGGCTGGTGGCAATTTGCGCAGGTTCCGATCAAGTTCATCCAATTGGCGCCTTAGTAATTGGTGCTGTTTCAGGTGTTATTTTTGTTAAAGGTTTTATTTGGGAACAGGAAAAATTGAAAATTGATGATGTGCTGGGAGTCTGGCCACTGCATGGTCTAGCAGGTACCTGGGGTGGAATTGCATGCGGTATTTTCGGACAAGAATCCCTAGGTGGCTTAGGCGAAGTTAGTTTAAAGGCTCAAATGGTTGGTAGCCTCATCGCAGTTGGCCTTGCCCTCTTCTTTGGATTCACGGTATATAAAATTTTAGATGCAACCATCGGTATNCGCCTTACAAAAGAAGCTGAGCAAAGAGGTTCTGATCTTACACTGCATAAAATCGAGNCTTATCCTGAGGATGCAAGCAGTCGTTTTTAACTATTATATAAATTACTCATGAAAAAATTTTTAGTTTGTATTTTATTTTTGGGATTCATAATTACTTTTCCTGCTACAAATAGTTGGACACAGCAAGAAGATCCCATCGAAAAACTTAAAAAAGCGGCAAAAGCCGATCCAGGCGATTATGCGCCCCATTTTGGTCTTGGACAGGCATACCATAAAATAGGAATATACAAAAATGCCATTGAAGAATACCAAAAAGCTATCGAATTGGAGCCTCTCTTCGCAGCNGCCTTTAGTGGNCTGGGTTCAAGTCATGGGGAGTTGGGTCAATTTGACAAAGCTATTGAAGCTTATCTTGAGGCAACACGCCTAGGGCCNAATTACGCGGAACCTCAATTTGGATTAGGTTGGTCCTACTTCCAATTGAAAGAATACGAGAAAGCTCTTTTACCACTTAAAATTGCAATTAAAGTTGAACCCAAAATGGTGACAGCACATTTCACCTTAGGAAAAGTTTTGGCTGCATTAAAAAAACATGATCAAGCTATAACTCATTATAAAAAAGCGCTTAAAATTACACCTATTTTCCCAGATGCCTATTATCAATTAGGTCAAAGTTATGTCAGCTTAAAAATGTTTGATNAAGGAATTCAAGCTTATCATGGTGCATTAAAGCTAAGTCCAAATTTNTTTGAAGCCTATATCGGAATCGGCAAAGCCTATATCCATAATAATCGAAATGACAAAGCAGTCGCCCCACTAAAAAATGCTATTGCTATAAACCCTATGTCAATTGAAGCCTACGATCATTTAGGTTTGGCTTACTCAAACATAGGAGAATATGAGAAATCCATTGCCCCTTATTTGGAACTTATCAGAGTAGACTATAGAAACCCTGTAGCCTATTACAAAGCTGGAGCAGCCTATACTAGATTAAATAAAAAAAGAAAAGCTATAAAAAATTTTAAAGAAGCTATTCGATTAAAAGAGGATTTTCCAGAAGCTCATTTCAATATCGCATGGCTTTATCAGGAGCTAGGTGAAGGAGAAAACGCATTAAATTCCTACGCTAAAACAATCCAATTTGACCCTGAAAATTTAGAAGCATTTTATAACTCAGGAGAAATTCATGAATCCTTGCAACGTTACAAGGAAGCAGTAAATGCTTTCAAAAAAGTAACTCAAATTGATCCCAAGCATGTTGAAGCCCATACGCGACTGGGAACCAACTACGCCAAGTTAAATTCAATGGATGAAGCCCTAGAAGAATTTAATATNGCATTGGAAATCAACCCGAATCTTGCAGAAACATACTATCAATTGGGCAAAACCTATGCAGGGTTAAAACGTTACCAAGAAGGATTACAGCCTTTAAAAAAAGCTGTTCANTTGAAACCTGATCATATAAAAGCCATATATCTATTGGGGAAANTTAATACATTTTTAAAAAATTACAAAGAAGCAGTTTTTTCACTGGAACAAGTTAATAAATTTGAAACTGGGTTTGAACAAACCGATTTCCTTCTTGGTCAAAGTCTACTGAAAACAAATCGTTATAAAGAAGCCTTGCCATACCTTCAAAAAGCTGTTCTTGCGAATCCGAATCTTTCCCAAGCTCAATATTTTCTCGGACAGAGTTTGATGAAAGCTGGCAGATTTAAAGAAGCCATTAAACCCTTAAGCATGGCCACAGAAAGTAAGCCTGATTTTTCGAAAGCATTCAATTCTTTGGGNGAAACCTATGAAAAACTAGGTAATTATTCCAAAGCCCTAAAGGCCTTTAATAAAGCCATCAATCTGGATCGAAATTATACAATCGCATATAGCCACCTAGGAAAAATTTATACCATTCAAAAAGAATACACCAANGCAATTGAATCATTCAAAAACACTCTTAAAATAAATCCTAACTTTCAAAAGGGATATTTAAATCTTGCNATGGTTTATGAGGTTCTAGGTCGTTATCCTGAAGCCATTAAAACCTATCAAGATTTGTTGACCTTGAACCCTGAAGACGAAAAAGCTTTATTTAGCTTGGGATGGGTATTGATGGATGAAAAACGTTTAATGGAAGCTNTCCCTTTATTTAAAAAGGCTATTAAATTAAAACCTAATGATGCCAACATTTACTTTAGNTTAGGAATAGTTTATGACGAAATGGGTAGTAGTGAAGATGCACTGATACAATACCGAAAGACATTGCAAATTGATGAGAGTCATGCTGGAGCTCATGAAAAAATTGCCTTGTCAGAAAAGAAGCGTGAAATAAAATCTATAATTAATCCCCTAGCTATTACAAAAGTTACCCCGCAAAACCCTGATATCATTCTTCTGCCATAATACCCAAGTGCAACACCTTGATGGTTTTATAAACGCTGTTTTGGTGTGTATCTATGACATGTTACCTTTCGGATTAAATCAATATTTTCATTTTCAAAACGTAGCATTCAAACCTATAGGATTGGACATACAATAACTCCTTTAAAGTTAATTAGTTAACAAAGCAAGCTCTATCTTAAATATAGGTTGACAGTAAATCCTCGTACCTTATATACTTCGGCGTCTTAGCAGGATATTTGGAAAGAATATTTTTATAAAAAATATAAGAAGTTCTTGTATTTTTTTATATTCCGGAGCCATTTTCCTGATAATTTAAGGCAGATTATCTTGATATCATTGAGGCTTATTTATGGAAAACAATCCTGAAGCGGAAGCGGCAGAAGATTTAGAAGAGATTGATCTGGCACCGACTGAAGAAATCATAAATAACCTACCAGACAATTCGCGTGGCTATCTAATTCCAACATTGGATAAAGTCCAAAATGTTTATAGATATCTACCCGAACCTGCAATGGAAATCTTAATGGAGTTTTTTGGAGTTTCCAGAGCAGAAGTTTATGGTGTCATTTCTTTTTACCCTCAATTAAGAATTACTGAGCCAGGCAAATACATCATTAAACTTTGCTATGGAACTGCATGCTTTGTAAAAGGCGCCACAATAATTAACGATAAAATTTATGAAAAATATCATATAAAACCAGGTGATACAGACGATACAAAGCTTTTTACTTTACAAACAGCCTCTTGCCTTGGTAACTGTGGTGCAGCTCCGATGGCTATTATAGGCGATGATACTCACGGTACTATTGATCCTGAAAAAACATACGACATATTAGGTGAATATAAAAAGGAAGACGAAGTGACACAAGAAACAGAGGAGGTAGGATGAGCACCGTTGAAAAGAAAATTCTCAACGTAAAAATCAACGGAAAAGAAGCCACTGTTCCAGAAGGAACTGTTGTGCTTGAGGTTTGCAAAAAAAATGATGTGGAGGTTTCAAATCTCTGNTACAACCGAAAGCTCAAACCCTTTGCTGCCTGCCGAACATGCATGGTTGAAACAGTTGTCGATGGCAAAAAAGAACTCGTTTATTCCTGCACACATCCTGTGGCAGAAGGAATGGAAATCAAAACGGCTACAGAAGAAACGGATCGATATAATAAAGCATGTTTAGAAATGCTTCTGGTNGAGCATCCATTGGATTGTCCTATTTGCGACAAATCCGGTGTTTGCCCATTACAGGACAANACAGATTTACTCCAACTTTATGATGGGCGCTTCGAAACCCAGAGAAGAAATGAGCCCAGCATAAAAACAAATCCCATCATTGAATTTTACCTAAACCGCTGCATCATGTGTGGCCTTTGCGTGAGAGCCTGCGATGAAATTCAGGGAGTCCAAGCATTGGATTTTCATAAACGCGGTATGAGCGTGGGAATTGGAACAGCCAATGATGAACCACTTGATTGTGAATTTTGTGGACAATGCATAACAGTCTGCCCCACTGGCGCACTAATGGACCTCACATCAGAAGCTAGAGGATTGGCAGCGATGTTCACAGATACCCATTCTACCTGCAATTTCTGTTCTTGGGGTTGTACCGTAAAGCTAGAATCGAAAAAAGGCGAAGTAATTAGAATTGAGGCCGATGAAAATTATAATGTAGGCATCAACGAAGGCAACCTTTGCGCAAAGGGTCGGTTTGGTCATGGCATTATTCATAACGACCAGCGTATTGAAAACCCACTCATGAATGTTGGTGGAGAGTTTCAGGAAGTAACGTGGGATGAGGCATTTCGTACCATCGCTGACCGTATGAATGCAACGGTCAATCGGGGTGGGCCTAATAGTTTGGCTGCCATTGGTTCAGAAAAGCTAACTAATGAGGAAAACTATTTATTACAAAAATTATATCGTGATGTTTTAGGATCNAATCAAGTCAACAATCTGGCCAATATTAGAGCGCCCTACCTCAATAGATTTATGTTGGACTGTTTTGACAACGGTATNCAATCACAACCAATCACTAAACTTCAGGAAGCAGATGTTGTTCTTGTTTTTAATTCTGATTTGCCCTCAGAATATCCAGTGGGAGGAAACTCAGTCCGATTCGGCACTATCTTTAATAATACAGACATACTNATAGCTAANCCAAGGCGAGTTGTTTTTGAAAGTGANGCNAAGGTAGACGTACGTNTGACTTACAAACATGGTTCAGATTTAGCAGTGGTCTCCTATATCACCAAAATTATAATCGATAACGANTTGATTGACGTTAATAAAGCCAAGTCTGCAATCGACAANTATGATGATTTGGTTGAATCTCTTACTAATTATTCTGTTAAAAACACAAAACAGCTAACTGGTCTTCCAGAGGATGTNCTTACAAAGGCCGCAGAAAGATTTGCTCGGGATGCTGATAGGTTCGTATTAATTGGAAACGATGTTTTAGATACCGGTCAGGGAGAAGAAGTTTTAAATGCNCTTCTAAATCTTTGTACCCTTGTTAACTATGGNAGTACGGGCAGNGTNAGCATCTATCCNCCAAGAGAGCACTGCAATTCACAGGGCGTCAACGATATGGGGCTCACACCCGATTTTTTACCCGGGTACATACCATNTTCAGGAGAAAAAGTTTCCGACCTGCTTGAAAGCTGCAAGGACGGTTCAATCAAATGTCTCTACATAGCNGGAGAAGACCCAATAGGTTCCTTTTACAAACCACAACTAGTTAAAGAAGCTCTTACAACTGTTCCCTTCTTAATAGTCACGGATGTCTTTATGACAGAAACAGCTAAAAAAGCTGATTTAATTCTGCCTTCTTCTACGTACGCTGAAAAAGAAGGCACATACACAAACATGTCCAGACATGTGCAAGCTGTTGCCCCTGCTGTTTTACCACAAGGAACTTCGAAACCTGACTTTGATATTTTAATTGAGTTGGCAGAAGCACTTGGAAAACCTTTTGAGAGCAACACTCTATCAGAAATTCAGCAAGAAATTGAAACAGCTGCCCCTATTTATCAGGGAACTTTTCCTGGTAATGAATCAAAACAATGGAAGCCTAATGCATCTAATAAAAAGCCGTTATTAAAAATAAATTCACAAGATAGTCCATCACAATCAGAAAGTGTTGGTTTTCCTTTTACATTNCAAACCAATAATCATATGTTCCATATTGGAAACTATAGTCAATATGCAAAAGCTTTAGTGGAAATTGGGCCTGAATGNATTGCCGAAATCAATCCCGATGATGCTAAAGAATTAGGAATAAACTCAGGTGATCAGGTTGTTATTGAATCATTGAGCAGAAAAGTACAGGTAAAAATTAAAACAACCAAAATCACTACTCCGGGAATGGTCTATATTCCAAAAAACTGGACTGAGGTTCCAGTCAACGANTTACGTAATGGTGAAGAAGGTCTTATAAACGTAAAAGTATCAAAAGCCGGGTAACGCAAATTAACTAACTTCAGAATATGACTGACTTAAAAGAGAATCTACATACAGACCATATGGTCCTAAATATGGGNCCATCGCATCCAGCNACTCANGGCACCGTGAAGTTCCTATTGACCTTGGACGGAGAAACCGTTGTCAACCTCGATGTAGAAATCGGTTATCTACATAGGGGATTTGAAAAAATGTGCGAAAGCGTTACCTATTCAAATGTTTTTCCCTATACAGACCGATTGAATTACTGTTCAGCTATTATGAATAATATCGGATTTGCATTGGCCGTTGAAAAATTATGCGATATAAAAATTACTGAGCGTTGTAGTTACATCCGTGTAGTCACTAACGAGTTAGCTAGAATTTCTGACCATTATACAAATATTGCCGCAGCAGCTTTAGAGCTAGGAGCCCTGACAGCTTTCATCTATTTTGTAGAAGCAAGAGAAATTGTTTGGGATTTACTTGAAAAAGTATGTGGTGCTCGCCTTACCTCTAACTACATCAGAATTGGTGGCTTAATGTGCGACATACCACCTGGATTTGATGAGGATCTAAAAGCCTCGTATCCTAAGTTAGATGCACTTTTTGATGACGTAGACAAACTGCTAACCAAAAACCGAATATTTATTGATCGCATGGAGAACACAGGTGCAATCCCTGTTGAAAATGCCATTTCATGGGGTTTCACTGGTCCATGTTTAAGAGCGTCTGGTGTGGATTATGATGTACGGAAAAATCATCCATACCTCTGTTATGACAAACTAGACTTTGATATTCCGCTTGGGAAAACGGGAGATAATTTCGATCGTTATCTTGTGCGAATGGAAGAAATAAAACAAAGTCTAAAAATTATTAAACAAGCCATGCGAGACATGCCTGAAGGCCCCATAAATGTTAGNAATCCGTATCTAAGAACTCCAGCGAAACCCGATGTTTATAAACGTATGGAAGAGATGATAGCTCATTTTAAAATGGTGATTGATGGATTGAAGCCACCNGTAGGTGAAGTTTATTTTCCTACAGAGGCCGCAAATGGAGAACTCGGATTTTATCTGGTAAGCGATGGATCGGGTAAACCTTATAAATGTCGTGTAAGGCCACCATCCTTCACATTAACTCAGGCCATGCCAGATATGTGTGAGGGAGGAATGTTAGCAGATATTATTCCCACCTTTGACATGATCAACATGATTGGCGGGGAATGCGACCGCTAGCGTTTGCCTCCTTTTGATCCTCGATATACTATTTCATTTTCAATCTATATTAAAAAGCCTATCCCGCCAAAGCTAGAAATTCTAAAAGGAAACCGATTTTTCAAAGCTCCCTTAAAAACCTTATACAAATTGAAAAACTTTTCTCGATTTATTATCAAAGCTATCCTAAAAGATTTTTTATTATTAATTTTTATGCGCTATGAGGTTGGATTTTAGGAATTGGAGAGGTTTATTTAATTTTACACATTCTCGGCTTTTCTACATTTATTAGACTTGTTTGGATCATCGAGTCTATGGCTTAATTAGTACGCACAGGAAGCTTTTTTATTCTATTCATTGCAGATGTTGGGAGGGGCTCTATAATTATTTTTTAATCACTAGGTTATCCAACCAGCCCAGAACTGGCTGTATCAATCAAATAAGTAATGAAACAAGTGACTTGGAAGCATTTAGGTTGAGCACAGCAAGGTTTAATTCATCAAAAACCCAAAAAATAAAATTTGTTTCGATCAAAATAGAAGAATAACTATTAAAACCTAAAAAGTATTCCGTGAAACCCCGCGATCTCTTCCACGTCCTCCCGGGGTGCGACCAAGAGAACTAGTAAAAACATCTCCCTGTTGCACTAACCCATCGTGTGCAGTTCGGATGGTTCCAATTCTATTCTCTTTAAGTTCATTGGCCGCTTCATCAATAAGTTCTTCTTCTTTCTTTGCCGCATCGCTCTTTTTATTTTCTGCCGTGCTTTCGGTCTTAGCTACACTCTCATCGTTATCAGGGGTATCCGCAACAGAATTATTCTCAACCGCAAGATCCTCGGCTTCTGCCTCTTTCATAGAACCTTTGAAATTCTTAATACTACGTCCAAACGCGGATCCTATTTCCGGAAGTTTTCCGGCCCCGAATATAATCATAATAATGATTAGAATAACCATCAATTCAGGAAAACCTATTCCCATCATAAATTTTTCTCCTTAATGCTTTCTAATACAATAAGTCTAACAAAATAAACACAGAATTGACAGGGGTTTAAAATCAAAATTAAAAATTGAATTTTTCTATTATACGATTCAGGTATAATTTGACCCTCAATCTCATTAGGTTTATATTAGTTTTCTGTTAATCTACTATAAACAATGATGTTTTGATGGCAACCCATATTTTATGACCGAGAATANACCNATAGATTTAGAGCANNTAATTTTAAAAAANNTNGAAAAAGGNGTNATAGGTTCCAGTCTTTCNNTGGANAATCGTAAGCTTGGTGACGAAAANNTTTCANAACTATCNAANTTGGAAATATTATCCGANGTTATATCNCTTGANCTNGGNGAAAANAATATNAGNGANNAAGGTTTGAANNTTTTATGTGATTCGCCTTATATAGAAAACCTAAAGACCCTAAATTTNAAATCTAATAATATCACCGAAGAAGGCGCAAAACACCTGGCAGAATCTCCCAAATTAGCTAAGCTTGAGCATTTGATTCTGAAGTTTAATAGGATCGGTGAATTAGGTGCAACCTATTTAGCCAAATCGGAAACGTTAAGCAACTTAAGTACTCTAGACCTATTTAGAAATAGAATTGGTACTGAGGGAGCAAAAGCCATTAAAAAATCAAAAAACTTTAGAGGCGTGAGTCGTCTACGGCTCGATTAAAATAATGGATTTATCCAGAGATTTTCCGCGTAGCCCCAAGCAAAAAATTGCCGGTTTAGTNCAACTAGGTAGAATGATTGACAAAGGCCGTGCTTACAAAGAAAAAAAGTTGGCAGAGTATATTTACCCATGTCCTTTGGATAAAATTATCCTCAATTTTCTATGTATCGATGCAGATGCATTTGCAAAAATGGTCGCAAATAAAAAGGATGATGAAATTAGTATCTGGGCAAAAGAGCTTACAAAGTCTAAATCATCGCTTGAAATTAGTTTTATCAATAAGCAAATCCTNGATAGAAAACCCGACTCACAAGATCGCTTAAAATATTTCAATGAAATCAGAGATAAAATTGATCCATCAAGATCCGATATAATTACTTGGGTGGATCTATTGGACCTTGAAGAAGGCCGTCTTCCTCAAAAATAATAGCTAAATCTATTCAATAAATATACCTCCNGCCCAAAGGTAAAANCCCATAAATGCAAGATTNNCCAAAAAGTAAAAACCGCAAAAGACCTGAGAAAAAGAAAATTAAAGGCAAATTTAATTTAAGAAAGATTTTANTAATTTCTTTTTTTTCTGTGGTACTACTCTGCCTTACTTTAGGGTTTATTGGTGCAGGTTTTATATATTTTTATTTTTCCAAAGATCTTCCTGACGTACGCCAACTCAAAGTTTATCAACCCAGCACTATTACGCAAATNTATTCTGACAGTGACGATAAAATCGCAGAATTCTATATAGAAAAAAGAATCATTGTTGAATTGGAAAATATACCATTATCCTTGAAGCAGGCCACTCTTGCTGTNGAAGACTCGAATTTTTATTACCATTTTGGTATTGACCCAAAAGCAATTTTTCGGGCATTCCTAACCAACATAAAAGCTGGTCGTGTTGTNGAGGGGGGAAGCACGATCACCCAGCAATTAACCAAAACAATGTTCTTGTCCAGGGAAAGAACCCTGCCCAGAAAAATAAAAGAAGCAATNTTAGCAGTACGGTTGGAACTGGTTTTTACTAAAGATGAAATCCTCGAAATGTATTTAAACCANATTTATTACGGNCANGGAACATATGGTGTAGAAGCAGCAGCTAGGAATTATTTTGGAAANTCAGTTAAAGATCTTACGATAGCTGAATGCGCTATGATTGCTAGTCTTCCCAAAGCGCCTAATAATTATTCTCCATATAAAAATCCTAAACGTGCCCGAAAACGAAGGAATCATGTAATTCGACGTATGGCAAATATCTCATTTATTAACCAAGAAGAAGCTAAGTTAGCTTTGCAGGAAGATTTCCATTTAGGGAAAGTTGAAAAAATGCTTAATAAAGCACCCTATTTCGTCGAACATGTTAGACGCATTCTTGAGGAAAAGTTNGGAAGTAGCAAACTATATCGGGCTGGGTTAAAGGTTTATACCACTCTTAATATCAATATGCAGGAATCTGCGCAACGTGCTATCAAAAAGAATTTGTTAATAGCCGATAAACGTTATGGTTATCGAGGACCGTTGGGCACTGTTGACATAACCCAGGGAGAAAGAGCGGTTCAAAACGCCATGATCAAGAAAAATGGATTCCTCGAAGAAGAGAATATTAAAGCTGGGGATATCATTTACGGAGCCGTCATGAAAGTTGGAAAATCTCAGGTATGGGTCATTTTAGGTCAGGAGGATGGCTACCTTGACATAAAAGATATGGACTGGGCAAGAAAGCCTAATCCAAATTTAGACGGCAGATGGGCAAAAATTAAAAACCCAAATGAAGCTATTTCAATTGGGGACTTAATAATAATTAAAGTTCTTGGCAGAAGGCAGGATGGATTAGGTTGGTCTTTGTCATTAGAGCAAGAACCGGAAGTAGAAGGAGCNCTTATCAGCCTTACACCAGAAAATGGACAAGTAAAAGCGATGGTGGGTGGTTACGACTTTAAAAAAAGTCAGTTCAATCGTTCTGTACAAGCAATTCGGCAACCTGGCTCTGCATTTAAGCCCATCATTTATGCTGCAGCAATAAATGAGGGCTATTCTCCCTCCAGCATAATAATCGACTCTCCAATAATATTNAAAGAAAAGCAAGACGCCTTTGACAAGTGGAAACCGGTAAACTTTGAGGAAAAGTTTTACGGTCCAACCTCTTTAAGGGAAGCACTTGCACATTCAAGAAATGTGGTTACCGTAAAATTAATGCAAAAAATTGGAATAAAAAGTACGATTAGATTAGCAAAAAGCTTGGGTATTTCCTCTAAACTGGAAGAAAATCTATCAATATCGTTAGGGTCATCCGGTATGACCTTATATGATCTCGTTTCTGCATATTCAGCATTCGCAAATATGGGAAACCGAATCAAACCAACAGTNATCCGTAATATTAAAANTCGAAGAGAAGAAGTTTTATTCTCCTCTATTCCGGAAATAACCCAGCCCATTTCACCGGGAACAGCTCATATAATTACTAGCCTTATGGAAAGTGTTGTAAAAAATGGAACAGCTAAAAAAGTCAAGGCTTTGAAACGACCGGTTGCTGGAAAAACAGGAACGACGAACAACTATGTCGATGCCTGGTTTATGGGCTACACACCTGATTTAGTAACCGGTGTTTGGGTAGGGAAAGATAAAGATGAACCATTAGGCAGAAACGAAACAGGNTCACGAGCGGCAATTCCAATTTGGCTGCAATTTATGCAGGAAGCTTTAGCAAATAAGCCAATTATAAACTTTCCAGTTCCCTCCGATATTCAGTTTCTAAAAGTTCAATCGAAATCTGGCGAGCCGGCAAAATTTGGTGACATAGATTCAAATTTTGAAATTTTTTCACAGGAATTTTTACCCAAAAAAGAACAACCCTTCACCTCAATTTTCCAGGAAGAAAATTTTTAATGCTTAAACTCTATTTTATTTAATTTTCTTCAACAATTTTTTTTCTTCGTACTGTTAAAGCAAAAATATTCTTTTCAGAATCTCCAGATNTCGTTATATCNGTCTCACCTGTAACCCCNGGGTAATTTTTAATCTTTAATAATTTATTCTTCAACTTCAAACGGTTATNAGCACCAGCAATAATAGCCTGNAAAACTATTCCGGCAGCATCATAAGCCTGCGCAGATAGATTTGAAGGGGATTCACCATAGTTATTTTGAAATTGTTGAACAAATTTTTTAACGTTCATCCTTTGGGAATCTGCATAGAATCCATCTACAAAATAAATAGATTTTAAAAATTTTCCACCCATNTTAATCAATTCAGGAGAATTCCAACCATTACCCCCCAACAGTGCAATATTTTCAATATTATAAAATGCAAGTTGTGGAATGATTANCCCCACTTTNTCATAAATTCCAGGAATGAAAATTGCGTCATAGCCTAATTCTAACGAAACTTTAAGGTTCTCAATTTTATCTCCTGACCAGTGTGCCGAATCAACTTTAGGTCGTGACAAAACTGTGGGNTCACTAAAGTCTGCTTGTATTAAATTTTCTTTTAATTGTTTTCGGATAANTCGATCAAGATCATCATCTGCAATACCACCTAACTCGAGTATTTGAGTCTTAAAATCATTTTGTGCTCTATCATAATTTGCCATCGCCACAACTTCNCCACCTAATCTTTCNACTGAGTGCNAAAATTCATCTTTCAATTCTTCCCCAAAAGNTTCCAAAGGATAAAGAATGGCGAATCTTTTTAGTTTAAGTTTATTAACTGAATATTCAGCTAAATATCGGGCTTGTATTTTTCGGGTCAAAGCATTTCTAAATATATATGGGCTCAAATCAACTAAATCTGCTGAAGATGCNGTAGGAGTAAAAATGGGTAACTTAAAAGACTCTGCTATTANACTCGANCGNTTGATTTCATCTGTCAATAATGGACCAATCATACCGATAGTTTTAGGAGNCCTAGCNAAATCACTTAANGTCTTNTCAATTGATACAGAATTAGATGAATCTTTAACATTTAAAAAGATCTTACTCCTATAAACCTCCGGTAAAAGACTATACGCAAGTTGGATTCCCTGTAAAACTTGTTGTCCTGTAGCCGCCAGTTTTCCTGTAAGAGGTAATAATATTGCTAACTCTAGATCTGTATCAATACTTTCTTTTTCAAGTGATTTCAGGTCCTTTTTAAATCCTTCCGACTTTTTATGCCGAGGGAATTTTGCTAAAAACTCTTCCAATGTAGATTTATAATNNGCCACATCACCTTGTTCNCGATAAATGGACATTTTTTTTAATAACANAAGNTCAGCAGGGAAACCCGCCTTATAAATCTTAATTAATGATGACAAAGATTTTTCATCAAATTTTTCATCAATTATTTTCTCAGCAAGTTTTATGGAGTACTGACTAATTTCCTTATCTTTAGAATACAAATAGATACGATTTAATTTTTGAATTGAATCCTCAAAATTTAATTTCTGNGCATCTAATTTGGAAAGGTGGTACAACGCCTTCCATTTTTGTTTTTTATCAATGGATTGGCTTATTATTTTATTAAATAATTTTTCTGCAGCAGCAAATTTTCCCAATTCAAAATTACAAATAGCCATATTAAATTTTACTTCGTTGGCAAGCAGGCTATTTGGATTAGAGTCTAATAGGGCTTGGTAATACCATAATGCAGTGGTAAAAGATTTTATATTCTGGTCAATCAAGCCCAGTCTAAAAAAAGCATTTTGCCTTATTTTTCTTTCTGAATTGTCTAATAAAAATTTATGGTAATAAGACTTAGCAGCCCTAAATTTACCAGAATGAAATAAATGCTCAGCCTGCATAAANGTGCTTCCATTATTCTCATTATCTAAGTCCGCTTGATTTTTCTTTACAGATAACGCAGTTTTTTCGGATTGTTCCTCTGATTGAAGAGGAACAATAAAAAAGAAAAATACAAAACAAAAAGTTATTGTTTTTATTAGTAAAATTTGAAATGAGAAAACGTTTGAGCTTTTTAATTGGAAGTTAATCATTCACTAATTTTAGGCAAATTTTTCTATTTGGAACTATGCATGAAACTACACAGTGGTNCTAAGATAATAATTGANTGACTGGGGTTAAGGCTGAAAGGTTTCTGCATAAAGTTTTAGTCTCAGGGCATTCAACTTGATAAATCCATCAGCATCATTTTGACTATATCCATGGTTGTCTTCAAAACTNGCAATATTCTGGTTATATAATGATTTTTCAGCCTTTCTGCCTAATACAGTACAGCTGCCTTTATATAGTTTCAAACGNACATCGCCTGTTACATTTTTTTGCATTTCATCCATCATTTGTTGAACAAGTACTCTTTCTGGGGAAAACCAGAACCCGTTATAAATCATCCGAGCATATGCAGGAATAAGAGAATCTCGTAGAAACGTAACTTCACGATCTAATGTGATAGATTCAATAGCTCGATGAGCTTGATGTAAGATAGTTCCGCCAGGAGTTTCATAAATGCCTCGAGATTTCATNCCTACAAATCGATTTTCGACAATATCAATTCGTCCAATTCCATTATCGCCGCCATACTTATTAAGTTGTTCTAACAATTGCGCAGGGCTCAATTTTTCTCCGTTCACTGCCACTGGATTTCCCTTCTCATACTGAATCTCGATGATGGTGGGTGTGTCCGGAGCGTTTTCCGGGGAAACAGATAGCATAAACATATCTTCATCAGGACCTGTCCAAGGATCTTCCAAGACGCCGCCCTCATAGCTGATATGGAACATATTNCGATCCATGCTATAAGGCTTGGCCTTTGTTACTGGAACTGGAATTCCATGAGCAACTGCATAATCAATCAAAGCAGTTCTAGAATTCAAATCCCATTCTCGCCAAGGAGCAACAATTTTAATTTCTGGGTTCAAAGTGTGATAGGCCAATTCGAATCNTACTTGATCGTTTCCTTTCCCGGTAGAACCATGGGAAACNCCATCCGCTTGCTCTTCCTTAGCAATACGAATTTGCTCTTTTGCAATTAAGGGTCTGGCGATGGAAGTACCTAATAGATAATTATGTTCGTAAAATGCATTGGCACGCAGCATGGGAAAAACATAATCAGTAACAAACTCCTCACGTAAATCTTGGATATATACTTTACTTGCACCTGTTTTCAGCGCCTTTTCTCTTACAGGATCTAATTCCTGTCCTTGGCCAACATCTGCAGCAAATGCAATGATTTCACATTCATATTTTTCTTTTAACCATTTAATAATCACAGAAGTATCTAATCCACCAGANTAAGCTAATACAATTTTTTTAATTTTGTTTCCCATAGTTTTTTTCTTAGGTTAAATTTTTTTCTAGAAATTAATGATCGAATTAAAAGTATGTAAACATACAAACCATTAGTATCAAGGCCTAATGATAATCAATATAAAGCTTATCTCAAATATTATCATTAAGTTAAAGAAGACTTTTAAATCATCTTTTTTTATTTGAGAAATGAACGTATTCGATCATCCAAAGCATTTTGATCCTTAGTAAAAGATTGCAATGCAGACTGAGTCATCAAATCATCCAACGCAATTGATTCTGGCCAATTGTCTAAACAAGGAATTTTTCCATGATCATAAATTTGTTTAAACTCGACCTCACTAAAACTATGAAATAAATCTATCCCATAGTTTCTGCAAAACTCTACCAATCCATCCCCATCCATTTCATCAAGATTATCTTGACTCATTAAAGCATCAACAAAAGAAATAAAATTACCAGGGATTTCCCATAGACCGGGGAACCTTCTAGATAAAGGGTGACTTGCATCTATTCCCGGCCTTATTTCTTTTTTTAAATGCGACACCACTTGGTCGATCGATTTTCCCGAATCCTGAAATTCTTTGATTGCTTTAGGTGGAATGGTCAAAACATCCAAACCCGCAAGAAAAGCTACTTGATCACCATTTCTTATACTCGCCCCTATTAAACGAGATTGCACATCTTCAAATTTCTCCCTAGCCTCTATTAAGGCATTTTGCGTTGCAAGAGCTACCTTTTCACCAACCTGATCACCAGTACCAGCTTTATGGTCAATAACCACCTGGTTCAATCTTCCAAGAAATACATTTACAAATTGCGGATTGGACAATCGAGCAGCTAGATAATTCTGCCGAGAAGAAAAACCCAGAGTAAAATTAATAGGGATTTTTTCTCGAGTTAATTTCCTTACTGNAAGATAGCCTTCTGGAGTAAGAGGAACTTTTACAATAAAAAATTCCGGGCAAACCTTAAAATACCTTCTNCCATAATGCAGAGTACGCTCAATATTTTTCGAAACANCTGGATGTAATTCCACACTTACTTTAACTTTAAAAGCTTGGACTAGCCGAAGTGCAATTTTACAGTTAATAACAAAGCCCACTTCAAGAATAAGCTCTTCTTCGGATAATTCGAGNCCCTCTCTACGAATTTTTTTTATAGTGTCTTCAATGACTTGATCCATTATGCCACTTTGAACAACCTGATTAGCCAGCGTGTTGTTTGTTGTTAAAGCAGTCATCTCATGTTTCCAAATATCTTGAGCTTTTTCTAACTCCCCAGTATCAACCCAAACTTCACTTCCAAGAGTTTTTAACCTTGCTAACAAAGGATCAGAGTCTACCTGTGNAGCAACGCCTTCTACCTTTTCATAAGCNAAGGTATGCATTAGTTCGTCCAGCTTCTGACTAACAGTATCCATTATTTAATCCTTTCTAATATCCTGGTTTATTCAAAAGCTTGAACATATTTTTTTTATACATTTCAACCCCTGGCTGATCAAACGGATTGATTTCATTTAAATATCCGGTCATTGCAATAGAACTCTCAAAAAAATAAATTAGCTGGCCCAAAGATTCAGGAGAACGATCTTTTATTTTTATTAAAAGATTGGGCACCCCTCCATCCTTATGAGCTAAAGCNGTGGCCTCAAATGCTTTTTGGTTTACCTGATCCAGANTTTTTCCGGCGAGGTAGTTTAAACCGTCGGTATCNTTTTGGAAAGCAGGTATTTTCAATTGCCGATTNGAACTTTCCAAAAATAGAAATGTCTCGAAAATAGTGCGACTACCTTCTTGAATCCATTGNCCCATTGAATGTAAATCTTTAGTGAACTCAACCGATGCAGGAAATATTCCTTTTAGGTCTTTCCCTTCACTTTCAGCAACCAATTGCTTCCACCATTCCGAAAAATATTGAAAAGCAGGTTGAAAAGTTGAAAGAATTTCAGTCGTCATTCCCTGTTTATAAAGCAAGTAGCGAAATCCCGCGTAACGATAGGCATCATTGATTGAATTTTTGGAATACAGTTTTTTTCCTATTGAAGCACCGGATATTAACGCTGCCACATCAATTCCAGCAACTGACATAGGCAAAAGACCTACAGGGGACAAAACTGAAAACCTGCCACCAATATCATCNGGTATAACAAAACTAGGATAACCCTGCTCTTTGGCAAGAGTGCTTAAAGGACCTTGTTTGCCATCCGTTGTAATTATTATCCTTTGTTTTGCCTTCTCGGAACCATATTTTCTTTCAATTAATTCCTTAAANAAACGAAAAGCAATGGCAGGTTCTGTTGTTGTTCCAGANTTAGAAATCACATTTAAACAAACATCACGACCGTCAATTAACTCTAACAGGTCTGCGTGATAATCCGAGCTGATATTGTGACCAGAAAAATAGATCTCGGGTAAACCCTTTTTATATAGTTGATTTGGGAAAGAAGATTTTAAAAATGTAATCCCAGCTTGCGAACCAATATAGGAACCACCGATCCCAATTACTATAAAAACCTGGCATAGCTCACGGACAGATTTCGCTACCTCACTAATCTCAGATAAAACTTTTTCAGAAATTTCTGGATTTTTCCAACCCAAAAAATGAGATCCCGGCCCTTGGGCATTTTCTAACATTTTGTGGCAGGAAAGAACTTTTGGGTAGATGGCTTCTAAATCNTTTTCAGAAANAAAGGGATTNAGATTGCTAAAATCGAGAGATAGGCGAGACATAAAATACCAGAAGGTTACCNAGGTAACTCAAGGAATACNCCTAATAAAGAGGCCATTCCTTAATAATAGTGAAGTTTACTTATAAATATTAACTCAGTCCAGACCTTTTTCAAAAACAAGCATGTCATGAGTTTCGTTAATATTTATCTGGATTTGATCACCGTTCTGAAATTCGCCTTGAAGAATTTTTAAGGAAAGGGGGGCTTGCATATATTTTTGTATCACCCTTTTTATTTGTTAAAGAAGAATTTTGATACTCTAGCCTATTTTTTTATTCTTTACTATTTACTAGTTTCGGAGGTGTACTATACCTATTAAGGAATTCATT
>NZYH01000043.1 GCA_002697825.1 Nitrospina sp.
CAGACATTTTATCCATGGTCCAAGGAGGATCCCAAACAATTTCTACATCAACATTATTTACACCAGAAACTTTTTTTGCATATCTTTTGACATCGTCAACCATTGTCTCATGCAAAGGACAGCCTTTAGTTGTCATTGTCATTTTGATATTTACATCATTATTTTCAGTTACATCAATTCCATAAATTAGTCCCATATCTACAATACTCAATGGCACTTCTGGATCCATACACTTCTTGAGTGAATCACGTACGTTTTCTACATTGACTGTACTCATTAAAAAAAAGTAGCATGAAATGAATAAAAACTTGATGTTAATTAGCTTGGAATAATTTTTTTATGGATTCTTCAAATGGTGCTTTTGCAACACCTTTCTCTGTAATTATTCCAGCAATTAATTCAGGAGGAGTCATATCAAATGCAGGGTTAATTACATTAATTCCATCAGGTGCAGTTTTTTTATCACCAATTCCAGTAACTTCAGATCCTTTTCGTTGTTCAATTATTACATCTTCAGGATTACTCTTCATATCAAATGTAGAGAGCGGCGCTGCAACATAAAATGGGATTTCATGTTGATTTGCCATAGTTGCTACCTGATATGTTCCAATTTTGTTGTAAACATGACCTGTTCGTAAGATTCTATCTGCACCAACAATAATTTTGTCTACTAGACCATTTGCCATTGAATAACCCACTGCAGTATCTGGAATTAGACTAACATCAATTCCATCATGTTTTAATTCAAAAGCAGTCAATCTGGAACCTTGTTGAATAGGACGTGTTTCAGTAGCTATTACTTTGATATTTTTTCCACTATCTTTGGTAGCACGAATAACTCCCAATGCAGTTCCATACCCAACAGTTGCTAATGCACCTGCATTACAGTGAGTCATAATAGTATCATTGTCATTAAATAATTGAGAACCATTTTTTCCCATAGTCATATTAATTTGAATATCTTCTTCCGCCATTTTTTTAGCATGTGCAACAACATTTTTTTTTATTTCTTCAACAGAAGATGCCTCGTTAGCAACTTCCATGATTTTATCTAATCCCCAAGCAAGGTTCACAGCAGTAGGTCTTGTTTCAAACAGGATTTTTTTTGCATTTTCCATGTAAGAGATTAAATCATTTTTTTCAGTTGCATCACTTTGTAATGATGCAAGTGCAAGCCCAAACGCACCAGATACTCCAATTGCAGGGGCACCCCTTACCACAAGAGTACGGATTGCTTCAGCTACTTGATTATAGTCCGTATAAGTTACGTATTCCAAGATATTTGGTAATTTAGTTTGATCAATCATTATGACTGAATTATCTTTCCATTCAACAGTTTTTAGGCTCATATATGAAAAATTAATTAGGCATATATTATTTTTTTACATTTAATTTTGTAGTTAACTATTTTACAAGAGATTATAAGGAAAATTAGAGAATGGATATCAAAGATTTAGAGCGAATTGATACACAAAAAATGCATAAAGTTTATGATGATTGGCCAAACATATCAAAAAACAGTTTAGAAAGTGATCAAGAGAAATTAGATATCAAAGGAATAAACCATGTAGTTTTCTCAGGCATGGGAGGTTCGGGTTCAATAGGGGACGTTATCAGTTCTATTTTATCAAAAGAAAATATTCATGTTACCACCGTTAAAGGATATCATATTCCTAATAATTTAGATAAAAATTCATTAGTTGTAACTACAAGTATTTCGGGAAATACAAGAGAAACATTAGCAATCCTNGAAAATGCAAAAAAAACAGANGCGCATANAGCTGCTTTTTCTTCTGGNGGGNATATAGAGAANTTTTGTTCAAAAAATGACATATTTTATCAAAAAATTCCAATGATTCATTCGCCTAGGGCATCATTTACAAAATTTCTATTTACAATGCTAAAAAGTCTTGAACAATCAATACCGATCAAATCAATTAATCTTTTAGAAGCAGTAAATGAATTAGAAAAAACAAAAAAAACGATTTTTTCTGGAAATTTGAAAGAAGATAATACTTCATTAGAACTTGCTAAATGGATTAATGATATTCCATTGATTTATTATCCATGGGGATTACAATCAGCAGCAATACGCTTTAAAAATTCCTTACAAGAAAACTCAAAAATGCACGTTATAACAGAAGATGTGATAGAAGCCTGTCATAATGGAATTGTTGCATGGGAAAAAAAATCAAAAATAAAACCAATTTTGATTAGAGGAAAAGATGATTTTATTAAAACAAAAGAAAGATGGCAAGTATTAATTGAATTTTTTGACAAAGAGAATATTGAATTTTTTGAGATCAATTCAATTTCAGGAAATATTTTATCAAAAATTGTGAATCTAATATTTCTGTTCGATTATTGTAGCATATATCATGGAGTTTTAAATAATATTGATCCATCACCAGTTAGATCAATAGATTATATCAAAAATAAATTATAAATTTTTTTCAACAAAATCACAGATTATATGATAAATAATTCGATGCATTTCCTGAATTTTTGCAGTATCCGTAGAGTTTATGACGATAGGTATATCGACAAGTTCTCTAACCATTCCACCATTATTACCTAACAATCCTATAACTAATGCACCATTTTGTTTTGATGCATTAATTCCTAATTCAATATTTTTGGAATTACCACTTGTAGATATTGCAATTACAACATCTCCAGAATTAACTAAACTTTCACATTGACGACTAAAAATATTATCAAAAGAATAATCGTTAGAAATAGAAGTTATTATCGAAGTATCAGTTGTTAATGAAATTGCCGGTAAAGAATTCCGTTCTTTTTTGAATCTACCAATAAATTCAGCGGCGATGTGTTGAGCATCTGCTGCACTACCTCCATTTCCAAAAAGAATAATTTTTTTCTGATTTTTTAAACATTCTATAATTTTTTGGATAGATTCTTCAATTTCATTTGAAAGAGAAGTAGAATTATGAATTATATCTATACGAGACAGAATTGATTCTTCAATTAAATTTTTCATTTTATAATATCAAGTAAGAATCTCTCTTAATTTCTTTTTAGCAGGTAATTCTGATTCCCAAATACGTTTTTTTCCATTACCCAGCATTTGATCAACAATTCTGATATCTCTAACTAATCTATGTAACCCATCAGGTTCAAGAGAAGCTGCTTGATCACTTCCATACATTGAACGATCAAGTGTAATATGCCGTTCAATAGATGTTGCTCCTAGTAATACAGCAGAAAGACTTACGATATATGATGAACTTTCATGACCACTATACCCTACATTACATTTGAATTGTTTTTTTAAAGTTTGAATTATTTTCAAATTCGCTTCAGATACCGGCATCGGATATGCACTATGTGAATGCATTAATTCAAAGGGACATTTGAATTTTTTAAAGATCTTTACTGCAGTTTCAATTTCTTTCATTGAGCTCATTCCAGTTGAAATGAAAGTATATTTTTTTTCTTTTGCAATTGTTTCCAAAAGTTTTGTATGAATTAACATTGCAGAAGCAACTTTGTTATATTTTGTTTTGAATTTTCTCATAGATGTTTGACTATCAATATCCCAGCATGATACGTACCATGGAATTTTTCTAGATTTACAGTATCTATCAATTATCTTATATTGTGATATTGAAAATTCTAATCCATTTTTTTGTGCTCGTTGGGTTTTTCCCCATGGGCTATCACGCGGAGAATCTAAGAGTTTTTTTGAATAAACTTTTTCAACCGAGCGTTTCTGAAATTTTACCGCATCACAACCAGCTGAAACTGCAACATCAATTAATTTTTTAGCAGTATCAATACTTCCATTATGATTAATGCCAATTTCAGCGACAATAAAGACCATTATTACTTTTAAAAAATTGCTAATTAATATAACTTAATACCAATTTGTTTTCTTAGGAAATTTTGATTGAAGAATTAAGTCAGCTAATTCTCTAAATGCACCATTTCCTCCAGAATTTTTGCATACGTAGTCTACCATTTTTTTTACTTGAGATATTCCATCAGATGGTGATGCAGATATTCCGACTTTTTTTAGTAAATTAATATCATTTACATCATCACCAATAAATGCCATTTCTATTGGGGTTGTATCAAAAAAATCACAGATACTTTTTAATTTTTCTTCTTTAATTTTTGCACCAGAATATACTTTTGTTATATTCATTGATTTTGCCCATGACTTTGTGATTTTGGATGTTTCTTTTGTTAAGATTATTGTTTTAATATTATTTCTCAATAATAAATTGACAGCCATACCATCACGTACATGAAATTTTTTTAATAATTCACCAGTACTAGAGAAATAACGACCACCATCAGTTAGAACACCGTCAACATCAGTTACAACTAATTTAATTTTTTTACATTTTATTTTTAGTGAATTCTTCATTTTAAACAAATTCACCAGGTGATTGATTTATTCCCACATCTTTTTCAAGAATTTCAATTTCTTTTACCATCTTTTCTTTTTTACTTTGTTCATATGCAATATTTTCAAATTCAACATTTCTCAATAGCATTGACCCTAGTGTTCTTGATAAAATTTTGCCAATACCGTCAACATCAGAACCTCTTTCAGCAATTTGTTCCTTAATCATTAATTTTTTTTCATCATTTGTAAAGAATCTAACCTTAACTGATTTTTCTAATTTTTGTGGNAAAATTTCAAAATCTTTTTCCATCAANGTCTTAAAATCATAATTAAATTCAGATTCATATTGTTTTTCGTAATCAAATACATTTCTTTTTCTTAATTTACTAAATTCTTTTAGTTCGTTCAGATAATCTTTATACTGTAAATATGCCTGATTATTCTTAATTTTTAACATTTCTTCAATAATTTTGAATACTTCATCATGAATACTGTCGGATAATTCTAAGGCTGCAATTGCTCTATGTCTAAATAAAACATTTTTTCCTAATTCACCTTTATAGTATCTATCAATTACGGTTCTGTCTGATTTTATGAATTCCCTTAATTCATCTTTAGAATCCCAAAGTTCAGTTCTTGTATCATTATAAAAAGAAGAATACAATGCTAATAGTTTTTCTGAGAACTTTTCTTTGTTTTTATGNAATTGCCTTAGTACATCTGAAGCCTTGATTCCAAAATTTTCTAAAAATCTATACATTTCAACTANAACNCTATCCTGATAAAATAATCCTTCAGTTAATGCAAACANTCGGCATTCGTAATAATCTTCAATCGGCAAACTCTCAGTTGTAACACAAATTTCCTCAATTTCTGCACATAGAATTTCTTTTCCATCAAAATTGTATACACCGTAACATTTTGGAAGAACTCTAAATTTTGTTCCCATTTTCCATTGATCTCTTGAAGATTTTGAACCCATTTCAGAACCTTCTAAAATCATACATTGATACATTGAGATTAAATTCATGTCAGAATCAGCTAATTTCAAAACAGTATCCATATGTTTTTCCTTCGAATCACCAGGTAAAGCTAAAATTACTTCAGAATATGTATTTGCACTCATTTTATTTCCTGCTTTTGTCATATCAAGTAATTGATCCTCCTGAATGTTTTTTCGTTTAATTTTTGTCAAAACCTCTTTATCAAGTGATTGAACTGATGCAGCTAAACTCATACTTCCTTTCAAAATTTCTGCACATTTTAGAACCTTAGGTTTGTTATTCTTTCCTGTAGAAACTTGAATATAATATGGATAATTGAATTTCTCTTTTATGTTCGCTATTGCATTTGAAATTTCTATGTCTTGATTATACATACCAAAATTTAGATCTGCTAATGTCAGAACTTTACCTTCATAATGTGTTGCAATATACTCTAGTTCTTTTTCAAATCTAGAGACTTCTTTATAATAAACACGTGAACGATCTTTAATACCATCAACACAGAATGTGCAAGTAAATGGACAACCTCTATTTGATTCAAGTAACGGTGAAAGTTTTGAATCAGACAAGAATTCATCAAGATATCCTTCCAGATATGGTGAAGGAATTGAGTCTAATTTTGGGATGCGAGGACTGAATTCACTAGATTTGAATAATTTATCATTAACAATTGCAAAACATCCTATGACATCAGTTGTTTTAATTGTGTTTAGATCATGTGTTTTGTGCCATATGTCAATAATTTTGGTAAATGATTCTTCTGCTTCTCCAATAATGTATAGATCCACTTCAGTATGTTGTTTCAACCATTTTTCTCTACTTGGATCATCTAAAGGGAAATTAGGACCACCAAATATTATCAATGTGTCCGGGTCTTTAGATTTTATTTCACGTGCCAATTCACATGATAATTCCTTATTCCAAACATAGTTAGAAAATCCAACAATTTTTGGTTTATTAGATAAATACCATTCAATGAATTTTTTAGGATCCTTGAAAATTTTCACTTCAAAATCATCTTTGTTTTCAGAGAAATGCATTAAGTAAGATTTGATTGAGGCTATAGGATATGGCATTAAGTTTGTGGCATACGAACCAGTAGCAGTATGTGTTAAGTCACAAATTCCAATCAAATCTTTAGACATAATAAAAAAAAGCAATTTTGCTATTTAGTACTTGCGATGGTTTAGAATGAATAAATGTTCAATATTTTATAGAATTATTTTCTTTTAGATAATACATAGATTCCAATGGCTCCACCTTCTTCTGATAATTGGGTTATTGGCACTACTCTCTGATTTATCCATTTTAAGAATAGATCAATTTTTTGCTGTTTAACATTCATTTTCATATCTTTGAAAACTTTTGGTAATCTCTGTTTTAGATCAGCAATTAGTTTATCACCACCACCCCATGAATGTTCAATAGTTTTCCAATTAAGTTTCAATTCTAATTGTTCTGCCCATTTAATAAAATCAACAGGTGTCAAATAATGAAGATCCGCCAATGTTATTGGAGCATCAAATAATGCCCATAATGTCATTAAAATAAAACCACGAGGATTTGCCCAATTTGGACTGGTGAGAATTATTTTTCCTCGTGGCTTCAAATGGCTTTTAAATTTTTTCAACATTGTATAAGGTTGATCCATATGTTCTAAAGTTCCAATTGAAATTATTACATCATATTTCCCAGAAATTTTTTTAGAAACATCAACTTTTTCGTATGATAAATTTGGATGACTATACTTTGATAATGCGGTTTCAATTGCAGTGGTAGAATAATCAATTCCTTTTACTTTACCACCTTTTTTTGCTATCATGTAAGCTAATTTTCCTGTTCCACAGCCCACATCAAGAATAGTTTTACCGGTCCATTGATCTATTTTTAAAACTTCTTTAAATTCATCAGTTTCCCGAACTCTATTCTTTTTTTTAAAAGTCTTGTCATAAATTTTTTTTAATTTTATATTTTGATTCATTTTCATTTTGATGATAATTTTTTAAATTGTTCAATCTTTTTAATATGTTCATTTGTCACTTTAAGTATGATTTCTTGATTCTCATCTATGAATGATTTCATATCTTTAGCATTAATTTCAGCATCAAGAAGATTTCCATTATAGTAAAAACTTCCACAATATTTTGATACAAATTGCATATAATCAAATTCAAATGAGTTCTTTTGGTATAATTGAACAAATTTATCTAAATCATCTGCAACAACTTTTTTCTGAAGACTTTGTTTAATTTTTTCAGGAAGATCTTGTATATTATTTACAAATTCAGTAGATGGAAGAACTGAGTAATCCATTTCACTTAGAATGATTGATGGTATTTGATAGAAATTTGCTTCTAAACCACTTGTACCTCCAATTGTAATAACTAATGAAGATTTTTTCAAAATCTCATTTGATGAAACTTCGGGATGCATCAAAAATACATTTGGTATATCCATTATTTCTTCATATTCTGATATATTTCTCCACTCTCTAGTTTCTTGTGCAGGATGTTCTTTTACAATTAATTTATACTCTATAGGTAATGATTGTACAATATTTCTGATCAACTCAATTTGATTTATATAAAATGGTGCAGCTATCAGTAAATTTCTTTCTTGTTCAATATGTAAAGGATAATAAACTNATTTGTAATTTTTAGGAATTTTCTTTAATAATTTTTTATCAATGAATGATTTTCGATTACGCACAAGATTATTTTTTTTTATTTCATTTAATACAACTTTAGAGCGTTTTCTACCGTAGTATGTATAATGTGTTTTATTAGTAGAATAATTATAAAATAAGAAATTACTTACTGCTTGTATTTTAGTTAGTTTAGAACCACCAAAACTTTTTTTATAATCATCAATTTGTTTTGAAATATTAAATGATTGAAAATTATCTAATAGTTCATTAAAATTTCTACCCATACTTTCAAAGCTATTTAATTGTGGTTCAAAATCTAATTTGTTTACTTCTTGAGATATTACACATCTATGACCAAATTTAGACATGTAAATCACTAAAGTTTTGATATCTTTTTTTCTACACATCTCATAAAATAATTGATGATGATGAAATGCAGTTAATGGAGTTAGAAAGAAATCAGGTTTCGCTTTATCAATTATTTCTTCAAATAATCTACATTCGTATTCTAAAATATTCAAAATTTCATCTGATGAGAAATTATAAAAATCATTGAATCTATAAAATATTCTTTCATTTATTGCTAATTGCTGAAGGTTTATGTCATATTCTTTTTCAAATTTTTTTAGGTAATCTAAATTTGGTTTCTTAGATAAATCTTTCAAATGTTCATGAAAATACCAAACATTTTGGAAATCAACAAATTTTTGATTCTGAAAAAAAATTTTTGGTTTATTTGGGACATCAATAATTGCATTAATATCATATCCAAATTTTTTATTTAAAAAATGGCTCATGCAAAAATGTAATACATCTCCACTAAGCCATACAAGTAATTTATCTTTCATTTTAATTCTTTAATGTCATTTTGTTAAAAATTACCTTTAAAACTTTCACGAATCATTTCTTTTAATTTGATCCTAGAATTAAATAGATAGAAGTAAAATTATTCTTCATGATTGGGTGTATTATTCAGGCTAGAATGGGCTCTTCTAGATTACCAGGTAAAGCTATGAAAAAGCTCAATAATGAAATTCCTATGTTAAAATTCCAACTTGAACAATTAAAATTTTCAAGATATATTAATAAAATAATAATTGCAACAACCACACTAGAAAATGATAATTTCATTATTGATTTTTGTGAACAAAATAATTTAGAATATTTTAGAGGAAGTTCAGAAGATGTTCTTGATAGATATTATAATTGTGCAAAAAAATTTGAATTTCCAATAATAGTTCGTATTACATCGGATAATCCATTGATTGATCCAGAAATTGTTGATAAAGTAATTAACGAATTTCTCAATTCAAAATGTGATTATATGACTACTGAATATCCAAAAACATTTCCTTTAGGATTTGCAGTAGAAATTTTTAATTTTAAGTCGTTAGAAAAAGCTTGGAAAGATTCAAGATTACCTTCTGAAAGAGAACATGTAACTCCATATTTAATTAAAAATAAAGACCTCTTTGAACATAAAAATTATTCTTATCATCAGAATATTTCACATTTACGCTGCACGGTGGATACTGATGATGATTTTAAATTAATTGAGAAAATTATAAAAAAGATTGAAACAAGACCTATTCATCTCATCAATGTTNTGGAATTATTTCAAAATGAACCAAGATTAATTGAAATGAATAATCATATTAAACATGATGGATATGAAAGATCATTAAAAGATGATGAGGAATTTTTAAAAAATACTAGCCATGAAAAAAATAATTAAATTATTTAATCCCGTAACTGATCTATCTGAAAGAAGAGTACTTCTAAAAACATTGGATAGTAAATTTTGGGCTTCTGGTTCAGGCTCCGGAAATGTACAAAAATTTGAAAGTAAATTTAAGAAATATGTATCTGCAGATTCCTGTGTAGCTGTAAACAGTGGAACCGCAGCATTGAATCTGGCATTATCATTATTCAATATTAGAAATAAAGAAGTGATTTTGCCATCTATGAGTTTTGTTTCAACTGCACATGCAATTGTAGAAAATGGAGGAAAACCTATCTTTGTTGATATTGAACCCAAATCACTTTGTATTGATCCTGAGAAAATTAAAGATAAAATTTCAAAAAATACTATTGCAATAATGCCAGTTCATTTTGGTGGGATGCCATGTAATTTAGATAAAATTTTAAAAATTGCAAAGAAGAATGGATTACATGTTATTGAAGATGCAGCACATGCGGTAGGAACAAAATTTGGCAAGAAAAAAATTGGTTCACATGGAACTGCTGTTTGCTTTAGCTTTCATCCTGTAAAAAATCTTGCAATGCCTACGGGAGGATTAATTGCAATAAATCATAAAGATAGTACTAAATTTCAAAAATTATTATTTTCAAGAAGATGGTGTGGAATAACAGATAGAAACGACACAGATTATGATGTAAAGGAATTAGGTTGGAATTACTACATGAATGAGTTTTCAGCCGGAATTGGTTTAGAACAATTGAAGAAATTAGATAAATTCAATGAAATAAGAAAAAAGATTGCAAAACAATATTTCAACAAAATAAATATTGAATCAAAAATGTCATTTAATGAAAAATGTTCTTATCATTTATACTGGATTTTGGTTAAAAATCGTCAGAGATTTAGAGAAAAATTGTACAAAAATGGAATTGAAACTGGAACACATTACAAACCAATACATCTAATGAGTATGTATAAAAAAAATATTTCCTTACCTGAAACTGAATCTGTAGGAAAAAAAATTGTAACAATACCAATACATCCTAATCTTAAAAAATCCGAAATTAAGAAAATTATAGACACTATTAATAAATCACTTTAGAAATTTGAGAGTATGAAACCCATCTATAAAAAAATTAGAAATCCATCCGAAGTTTTCATAATTGCTGAAGCAGGTTCAAATTGGAAATGTGGAACTAAGAAACAAGATCTAGCCCAAGCTAGAAAATTAATTAAAACTGCTTCTGTTTGTGGTGCAGATGCAATAAAATTTCAGACCTATGATTCGAGTGTATATGTAGAAAATGCGGGGATGAGTAATTATTTGTCTAAAAAAGGAATAACAAAAAGTGTCAATGAAATTTTTGATGAATTTTCTATGTCATACAAGATGTTACCTTTACTGAAAAAAATATGTCAAGAATATAGTATTGAGTTTATGTCTACACCTTTTTCAATAAAAGATATTCATGCAATAGATAAATTTGTGAATATTCACAAACTTGCATCTTATGAAATTAATCATATTCCTATGTTAGAGGCATTAGCAAAAACAAAAAAACCGGTAATAATTTCAACTGGTGCGTCTACACTTGAAGAGATTAATTTTGCAATAAAAACTATGAAAAAATTTGATAATAATCAATTATGTTTACTTCAATGTACATCAAAATATCCTGCAAAAATTAACTCATTAAATTTATCAGTAATATCTAATTTTAAAACTAAGTATAAGATTCCGGTAGGATTATCAGATCATAGTACTGATCCTCTAATTGCGCCTATTACTGCTGTAGGACTTGGTGCAACGATTATTGAAAAACATTTTACATTAGATAAATCATTAGAAGGACCTGATCATTATTTTGCATTAGACCCAATTGAATTAAAAACAATGGTTACTGCACTAAGAAATTGTGTTATTTCTATTGGAAATCCAGTTAAAAAAATACATGATGATGAGAAAGAGCTTAGAATTTTTGCACACAGAGCAATACAAACAACGAAAAAAATCGAGATTGGTGAAAAATTTATTCTTGGAAAGAATATAGAGATTCTTAGGCCTGGAAATAGAAAAAGAGGAATAGATCCTAGATTCTTAAAAAAAATTATTAATAAAAAATCACGTAAACAGATTAAATCTGGTGATGGGGTTACACTAAATGATATTTAATTTTTTAAATTAATTATTGAATATGTTAATACCTTCCACCATTTTCCATCTCTCCACAGATAATCTCTCATCTCTACTTCTTTTTTGAAATTTAATTTTTCAAAAAGTTTTAAAGAAATTTCATTATATTCAAATATTTCTGCTCCAATTCGGTGTAGTCCCATTTTTTTAAATCCATAATCTACTAACAATTGTAATGCTTTTGTGCCAAGACCTTTCCCATGCAACTTAGACTCACCTAAAATTATTGCGATATCTGCATTTTTATTTTTATTATCGATATGTATCAAACCACCTACTCCCACAATTTTATTTTTATATTTGAAAACAAACATTTTACTTTTTGATTCTTTTTGATTTATTTCATCAAACCATTTTTTTTGATGTTCCATATTCAACAAAAAATATTGAGTATTAAATTTCAGAATATCATGATTGTTTCTCCATTTAACGATAACCGATAAATCGGCTTTTTTAATTCCACTTAGTTCAATTTTTTCATTCATTTTAAAAATTCTATGAAATTATTTTGATTTTTTAATTAGTGAATAAATAAATGAATCATACCATCTTGAATTTCTCCACAACTTATCATGTAATGTGCCTTCTTTTTTGAATTTCATTTTTTCAAATAATTTTATATTTTCAGGAATAGTTTCAAATATCTCAACCCACAATCTATGCAAATTTAATTCATCAAATCCATATTTTATGAGGGTATCCAATGTATCTTTAGCCTCTTTTGTTTTTTGCCAATTATTTATAGAAATAATATTTGAGATTTCTGCATGTCTATTTTTCCAATCAATGTATGTCAAACCACAGACTCCAATTAATTTTTGCTTTTTAGTTTCAATCCCAAACATTATTGCACTAGGTGGATTTTGTTTATGAATAGACTCAAACCAATTTTTTTGATTAATCATATTTAGTAATCTAAATTCTCTGGTATGAATTCTAGTTTTTTTATCATTTCTCCATTTCTTTAATAATTCTAAATCTTCTTTTTCTAAAGCACGTAAATTAACAATTTTTCCTTCTATCATTACATTATTTTTTTACATACCTACAAAAATCTTATCATTGAATTATCACCATAGGATAATTGAGTAAGTCTAAAAAATAGGATAAATTCAAATTAATTATGAAATATGTTATTTGTGCTTATCGTGATTATGGAATCAAGCTTTTTGAAAATCTAAGAAAACAATTTGATTTTACTCTAATAAAATCAAAAAAACAATTAACATACAATTCAATAAAGAGAATCAATCCTTCAATTATTTTCTTCCCCGATTGGTCATGGAAGGTACCTGAAGAAATTGTTAGAAATTTCAAATGTGTGTGTTTCCATGAAGCACCATTACCTAAATTTCGTGGTGGAAGCCCAATACAAAATCAAATTTTGAGAGGAAAGACAAAGACAAAGACAACTGCATTTATAATGAATGAAAAAATTGATGCAGGAAACATAATTTTACAAAAAGATCTTTCTTTACAAGGTTCATTACAAGAAATTTTTTCACGTATGTACAAAAATGATTATTCAATGATACTAAAAATTATTAACGGAAAATATAAAGAACGAAAACAAATTGGTACACCTACAACGTATAAAAGACGTAAACCAGAAGATAGTGAATTAAAAAATCTTAATCATACAAAAAAATATCTTTATGATTTTATTCGAATGTTAGAAGATCCATATCCTAATGCATATATGAAAATTGGGAAAAAGAGACTTATCTTTAAGAAAGCTTTCTATAATAATAATAAACTTTCAATACAAGGTGAAATTGAATGAAAGTTTTGATAATTGTTGCTCATCCAGATGACGAAGTATTAGGTATGGGAGGCACAATAAAAAAATTAACGAAAAATAAAAATCAAGTTAAAATCGTTATTATGGCAACAGGAGTCGCTGCACGTAGATCAATTAATTTTAAAAATTCTTCTAATTATGATATTACCGAAAACCAGCAAAAAATTATTAAAAAACAGATTGAAACAATAAAAAAACATGCTCAAAAAGCGGCTAAAATTTTGGGTGTTTCAGATATTGAATTTCTAGGCTATCCCGATAATGAAATGGATACTGTATCAAATTTAGAATTAACAAAATCTGTAGAAAAAATTATTCAAAATTATAAACCAGAAATAGTTTATACTCATACTCCATTTGATGTGAATGTTGATCATGTTTCATGTTATAATGCAGTTTTAACAGCAACACGTCCCAAAAAAAATACGATTGTGAAAAAAGTAATTTCATTTGAAGTTCCCTCATCAACAGAATGGAATTTCACATCTGTTTTTGTACCAAATACATTTGTAGATATTTCCCGTGAATTATCAAGTAAAATAAAGGCACTTGAATGTTATAAAACCGAAATAGAGAATTATCCTCATCCAAGATCTCCTAAGGCATTGCAGAGCATAGGTAATAGATGGGGAACAGTATCAGGTTTTTCTGTGGCAGAAGCATTTTCTTTAATACGTTCACTGGAGAATTAATTAAATTCTAATTCACTAATCTTCTTTTTTAATTCTTCTTTTGAAATTTTTTGTGCAACGTCAGAACTATAAGATTCCATTTCATTGATTTTTTCAATTCCATTATAATTTTCTAGAATATTTTTTTGATTAAATAATTCATAATGTGGATTTGCTAACATATACATCTGATTTATTTTCCATCCATATAGAATTTCATCATGATTGATTAATGTTTCATGTAATTTTTCTCCAGGTCTAATTCCTACAATTTCTTGTTTTGCTTCACCATACAACTCACTTAATGATTCAATCAAAGTTGACATATCATAAGATTTCAATTCAGGAATGAATATTTCAGAACCTTTTCCGACTTGTGTTGCATTTAGAATGAATTCTAATGCTTCATTCATAGTAATTGTGAATCTTGTCATTTTAAGATCAGTAATTGTAATAGGTTTATTTTTTTTAATTAGATCGATGAATTTTGGGATTACCGAACCACTACTACCCATAACATTCCCATAACGAACAGCAACAAATTTTGTTTTATGTTTTTCTGGATTGACATAATTATTTGCACTAACAAATAATTTTTCCATTAATAATTTTGTTGCGCCATAAGTATTCAATGGTGAAACAGCTTTATCAGTACCAACACAAATTACCTTCTCGACATTTTGTCGTAAACTATTATCAATTACATTTTGAGAACCNATAACATTTGTTTTAATGGATTCAAATGGATTATACTCAATTTTTGGAACATGTTTTAGTGCGGCCGCATGAAAAACAATATCCACATCTTCTAATGCATAATACAGTCTTTCAGAATCTCTTACATCTCCCATAAAAAATCTTAATCTTGGATTATCAAATTCTGATTCCATTTCAATTTGTTTACTTTCATTTCTACTAAAAATTCTAATAGCTTCAGGTTCATAACTTAACAGCTTTTTGGTTAATGCTTGACCTAGGGAACCTGTTCCTCCAGTAATTAGAATTTTTTTTCCTTTAAACATAGAAAAACATCCTTGATGTGTATTAAAAAACTTGCTTAGGATTGATATTTCTAAAATAGATTATTTAATATCAGTTTTATGATTATTTTTTGAATAAAACACATCACTAACAAATTTTAAAAAGATGAAGCCAACCATAACACTTACCNATAATGTAAAAATTCTAATAATTATTGATAGTGACAACGCAATCGAAATATCATTGATAAATAAATTTAGAAATCCTGCTAAACTTCCTTCTGTAACTCCCAATCCACCCGGAATAAAAGAAACTGCACCAACCACTACAGATGATAAATATATTGGAATTATTTCCAATATTCCAATATTTGTAATATCATATGCCAATAAAATGAAATATACAGAAATTGAAATTACTATCCAATGAGAAATGGATAAAAAGATTGAGATTAAGGAAATTTTTCCGCGTGTGGATTGATGTATAACATCGTACGAATCTAATAATGGCTCAAAAAATTTTGAAATGAATTTAATTTTTTTCAGTTTATTGATAATTTTTTTAAAAATATTTTTTGAAGAAAAAATTACAAATGCTGTAATAATAAAAATTGATAATACTGCCATAATATACAATGCTGGTTCAAAAAATGAAATACATGCACTTGCTACTATTACTGCACCCAAAATATCATAAAATCTTTCTACAATCACCAAAGGAGCAGTTTTTGTTCTAGGTAAATCATGACGGTTTTTTAGAATTTCTGATCTAAATAGATCTCCAGCCCTAACAGGAGTCATTCCTAATGCTAAAGTAGAAAGAAATGTAACTAAATTACTTTTTATCGGTAAATTAAATCCTAAATTCTTCAAAAGTAAATGCCATCTTAGGAATACTAGTAACATTCCTGAAAAAATTAATGATAGTATTATTGGTAAATATTCAATTTTAAAATTTAATAATTGCTCTTGTATTTTTGAAAAATCTGTTACAAAGATTATGAAGGAATAGAAAATAATACTACATACAATTCCTATGAGAATTAGTCTGATATTTTTGTTCATTATATATTACAAAAATCTAGTTCTGAAGTTCTTTAATAAAGATATTAAATGAATAATAATAGAATTATACCATATCAACAAGTTAGTCTATGAGAAAATTTTTAAAAAAATGTTAATTATTTATTTTATATACCGTTATTCCATGTTCCTTTGAAAAATAAATATTTTCAAAATTTGATGGAATATTTTCATCATATGNATCATTTAGAATTTTTATAAATTCATGCTGTTTCTTACCAAAATCTCTATCAATATGAACAATATATTTTGGGATTGGATTATTCTCATCTAATCTATCAGCAGGAATACTATGGATGTTTGAATGGAATTTTTCTGTAAACTTCCAATTTTCTCTAGTTATGTAATTTTCTATAGTATCATCACTTGGACCTTCATTAAAATGTGCAAATAACAACTTAGATTGCCCATATGGAACAAAATATAGCTGTGGAGCCATAATGTAGCTATTTTCAATATTATTTTCTTGTTCTAGTTTTTTCCAAATGTCATTTAGTACATCACCTCTTTTTTGCACTAATTCTGGATGAAATACATATTCAATTTCTGTTGAGATGTTTTCAAATGCTTGAAAAGAAGTTGTTGCTCTGTACATTACATAAGAATAACCAAAATTAGATATGAGTATCAAAATGATTATCGAACAAATTAATAATTTCTTTTTGTTATCTATATTCAAATTTTTTATCTGACTAGTTTTTCTATTTTTCAAGATTTTTTCAGGAAGTGTTTCAGAAAAGAATACTGCCGAAAATAGAGCGAATGAAATTCCTATTACCAAAAACTGTTCTCCTGCAGAGAGATTTACCAAGGATGTTAATAACCAGAAAACTAATGGAAGTAATAATAAAGGAAGTATATTCTTTGAGTGATTATTTTTATAATTTTTAATAATATGTATAGCTCCACCGATAATTGGGATTGCACCTATAATTGGGATTATTGGTATGGGTGAAATATTGATCTTATCAAAAATATTAAAAAATTTACTTGGAGAATTGTTAAAAAGATTGTAAAGATAATTTTTTACAAATAAATCAAAATCAGTGAAAATTGCTTCTAGTGTACCATCACCATTAACTGCAATTTCAGTAACTCGTTCTTTCCATTCAATTGTTTGATACTTACTTGCAAATTGTAAATAAAATGATAAATCATGATCAAAATAAACTCCATGTGTATCATAATTATAATAAATCAGTGGACCAAGTGAGATAAATAATACTGATAAAAAAATTATTAAAAATTTAATATTTTTTCTATAATCGTTCTTGAAAAATATCATTAAAGTGATTACTATTGTAAAAATCACAACTATAGTTTGCGTTCTTACCATGAATGAAATTGCAATGAATACAGCCGACAAAAGTATATCAAATTTACTTAATTCACTTTTTGTAATAAAATACAAAGACAGCATGATGAAAAATATTGGAAACATGTCTATCTCGGCTTGTATAGAAAAAAATCCAACCCAAGGAGAAAATGCAAAGAATAATTGTCCTAGAAACGCAGTTCTTGATCTAACAACATTTCTTAAAATATAGTATGAAAGAAATACCGAACCGCTGCCAGAAATTATTGATATCATTTTCATTACTGTAAAACCATCGTCAAAAAATGAATTTACTAAGGCAAAAAATATAGCACCACCATAAGGCGCATCAAAAAATTTTACATTTTTACCATTTCCTGCTAAAATTGATTCTCCACCATGTAGATATCCAATACCATCCTGATCAACAATCCAAGAAGTATGTTCAAAAAATGCTACGTAAGAAGTTACAATCAAAAATATTAATGTTAGAACTATTGAAAATTTTTTGTAAGAATATTCATTAAACTGTTTAGACATCATGATATTGTTAACCAATCCAACATGAAATTTTAATTTCTCTAAAACTAATAAACTATTTTACTAATTCATTTCTAAATAAATAAATTTTTAAAAAGAATATTTCTTAAAAGTTTAGTCTACGCCATAATCTTAATGCTGGAATAAGAAATTCAGAAACCCATTTAAATTTTATATCAGACATATTTTCTGTCCATTTTACAGGAAATTCTTTTACAGAATATCCTTTACGTTGTGCGATAACAATAATTTCTACATTACCAAAACCAGTATTACTATCAACAAAATTTAGAAGCTCGAGTCCAACATTTTTTTTTATTATACGAAATCCACAGTTATTGTCTTTTATTTTTGATTTTAAAAGGAAATTTATTAATAATGAATTGAATGCTTTGCTTAAAAATAATCTTCCAAATGTTCTTTTAGCAGAACTTAAATCAAGATACCTTGAACCAGTAACAAAATCATAGTTTTTTGCATGTGATAATAATTCTTTAAAATGTGACATATCTGTTGAAAGATCCACATCCAAATGTGCAACAAGTTCACCTTTAGCAAGCTTAAATCCATTTCTTATAGCATTTTCAAATCCTGGTTCTTCAAGATGCACAACGGAAATAAAATTAAAATTTTTAGATATTTGTTGAGCAATTTTGTATGTATTATCTGTAGAACCATTTTCAACAATAATAATTTCGTATGAAATATTTTCAGAATTAACAGTTTTGATTGTTTCATTAACACATTTTTCTAATCCATTTTCTTCATTATAAGCTGGAAGAATAATAGAAAGATAGCACGATTTTTCTGTTGACACAAGAACTTGATGTTAATCTATAATATTAATCGAATACAGTTTAGAAAGTGATATTTTGATAAATAATTATAAATAACATCGGGAGGATTTTAGATTGATGAATGTGGTTAAGGTTAGCTCTAGCCAATACAACTACATCTATGGAAAACAAATTCAACTTCCTTATAGTATTGCCATGTTATACACATATGTAAAATCACAAAAAGAATTAGGTGATAAATTTAATTTTGAAAAAACATTTGTTTTTAGAGATAAAGTGAATCAAAATATCGAAGAATGTGATGAATCAGATATTTTGTTATGTTCATGTTACGTATGGAATTGGGAAATAACTACTCATTTGGCTAAAGAAGTAAAAAAACGAAATCCCAAATGTTTGATAGTTTTTGGTGGACCGCANGTTCCAGATTTTACAGATGGCTTTTTTGAGAAATACCCATTTGTAGATATACTAGTACATGGTGAAGGAGAAATTATTCTTAAGAATTTATTGAGTACTTACTTAGATGACAAAGATTGGTCAAAAGTAAAAGGCATCTCTACAAAAACAATGAGAACTATGCCGGAAGAACGTATTAGTGATTTAGATCAATTACCATCACCTTATCTAACAAATCGAATTTGGGATATTGCAGATAAAGAAAGTGAATATCAATGGGATTGTTGTTGGGAAACCAATAGAGGATGTCCATATCAGTGTACATTTTGTGATTGGGGAATGGCTACATTTAGCAGGACACGAAAATATCTTGAAGAAAGATTGTTTAAAGAAATTGAATGGTTTGCAGATAATAAAATGAGGTATATACATGGATGCGATGCTAATTTTGGAATTTTCCGAGAGAGAGATTTACGAATAGCCAGAAAATTAAAAGAAGTTTGTTTGGAGAAACATTATCCAACAAAATTCTTTGTTGCATGGGCAAAGAATACGACTGATCAGATTCTTCCAATTGCACGTGAATTACGGGATGGAGGAGTTTTAGGTGGTGTTACATTAGCAGTTCAGTCCCTCGATCCAGAGACTTTAAAAATTATTAAACGGGCTAACATAAAATTTTCAAAGTTTTCAGATTTGACATCAACATTTAGAGAAAATGAAATTCCAACGTATACAGAGATAATTATTGGACTGCCAGGAGAGACACTTGATAGTTTCAAACATGGATTAGAGATTATAGCTCAAACAAAACTTGATACAGTTTTAATACATAATTGTAGTGTTTTGCCAAATGCACCAATGAATTTACCAGATTATAGAGAAAAATACAAAATAAAAGTGATTAATTCTCCTATGTACTTAGGACATTCTTCAATACACAAAGATGAGATATTAGAAAATGAAGAAATTGTTGTAGGTGCAAGTTCCTATACTTTTGAGGATTTAATTGAGATGCGAGTATATGGATGGGTTTTTACTACATTCCAAAACCTAGGAGTTTTTCAAGAAATTAAAAATTATTATGAACAAACACATGGATTATCAATTGTATCATTTTTTGAAACAATTTTAGAATATTGTAGGACAAGAGATTCTATACTTGCAGATGAACTGAAAATTGTTGAGAAACATATTCGAGACGGATTTTCAGGTCATGGATGGGATCATCATGTACCAGAGTTTGGAGATATAACATGGCCGATAGAAGAAGCAAGTTGGTTACGTTTAGTTCCAAATAAAATGAAATTTGTGGAAGAGGCAACTAAATTTGTTAATTTCTTAGAAGAAAAGCATGGTTATGGAACTTCTAAAGATATTACAAATGATCTTGTAAAACTTGAAGCTTTTCTACTTACAACAAAAGATGACGATATGGAGATAAAAACAGAAGAATTCAAGTTTGATTGGAAGGAATTCTTTGTCAATACTAGTAATGAATTAAAGCAATCTGAAAAAAAGTATTATTATAGAAATTTGGTTATTGAAAATGATCCTATAACATGGTGTTATAGAACATTATTTTGGGGAAGGAAACAGAGAAGATACAAATTTAATCCAGAAAATCTTAAAGAAAATGAATCAGAAGTAGGAATTGACGCAAATCGTCTAATAAGAGAAGTGAAACCAATAAAGGCATAATTTAGAATTAAATTAATCTTTAGAATTTTCTCTAAACCAGTCAAGTGTTTCTTTTAATTCTTCATTAATAGTTTTTTTAGAATTAAAATTAAACAATTCATGAATTTTTTGTAAGTTTGGTTTAAAATATTTGGTTTCAGAATCACGTGGTTCAAGTTTAAGAATATCAATTTTTTCATTAAATAGATTAGTTAATTTTCTAGCAAGATCAATAATTGTAATATTTTCATTTGAACCAATATTCAAAATTTTATTTTTTGTTAGTTCAGGAGAGCAGATTATTTTATCAATAATATCAATAACATAATCTATGTAAACAAGATTTAATGTTTGTTTTCCTCCATAAACAATAATTTTTTTTTCTTTTAAAGCATGTGTTAACATTAAACCTACAACAGAAGATGGAGAATGGGGACCAAAAACATTTGATAGTCTAAGAATTGTATAATCAAATTTTGAAATATCGGAGTTAGATATTATGAGATTTTCTGATAGAATTTTTGTTTTTCCTAATACATTATTAGGATTTAATTCATCAGTTTCAGAACTTGTTTCTCGAATAGTTTCACCGTATACTTCTCTTGATGATGTAAAAATTATTTTTGAATTAATTTTTTGGCAAATTTGTAGAATATTACGTAGCCCAACAACATTTGTTTGATATGTTTTTTCAGGGTTATTTTCACAATCTCTAAGATAACCAAAATTCGCTAGATGTAATACCACATCAGGATTATACGAAACAATTTTTTCAATTATTGAATTATCTAAAATATCATTAGATTCAATAATTATATTTTTTATGCCTGAAAAATTTTTTAATGAATTATTATTATGAGTTAATGCAATTATGTCATAATTATTATGAAATTTTTTTATAAAATTAGTTCCGATGAACCCATTTGCGCCAGTAATTAGTAATTTTAGTTGAGTAGATTTTTCATTATTCATATCAATATTTGGCGGACAGTCTTTTAGAATTTACTATCTAAGAATTTAATCCAACCATACATTGATTCTGCAACTTTTTCAAAGAATTTTAATGAATTATTATTTTTGCTTGTTTTACCTAACCAATCGGCAATTTCTAAAAAGCAGGAAGTATAATCATTGGTTTCTAATGTTAAATCAGATAGATTATTCCAAAGGAATGAGTTCATAGTATCACCTTTATCTTCAAATTTAACATCAATATTTACATCACGTGTTCCTTTTTCATGAGAAACAATTGGAAAACCAGCACTCATCCTTTTGTCTAATTTATCTAGAATTTTTTTAATGAAGAGACCGGACCAAATATCGTCATATCTTGCAACACCAAAACCATCTGGTTCTTGGTAAGTATATGGAAATGCAGGAATTACTTCTTTTAAAAAAGATGTATTCATACCACAAACTGTTGTAAATTGGTTTTTTGGTATAACAAAATCTTGAAGGACTTTGCTTTGATTACATAAGGGTTCAGGTATTTTTCCATCTTTACTTGATAGAATATTACTAATTGTTCTTGCAGGTAGATCTAAATCACATTCCCATAATCCTTGATTAACAACAACCTGAGATTTTTTGGTTATACTGGTTGGATGACCACGTGCTCCGTGGAAAAATACATCAGAAGGGATATTGGAATATGCATTCAAAATATTAAAGTAATCATGTGATGATGATTTTAATCGTTCAATATGATCAGTGAAATAGGTATTAGATTTTGGAAAACAATCATCATCAAGATTCACAACTGCATCATAATTTTGTTGTAAGGCATATGCAAAACCAAAATTCCGTTTTGTATGTCTATTAAAGATCCAGGATTTTTCAAAAACCTCTTTATCGTTAAATTCTACAGTCCTTTCATATTTCTTTTCTAATTTTTTTTCTGAAATAATAATAAAATCAACATTTTCAGGAGCAATTTCTAGAAAACTCTCAAGACATTTTGGACCTCTCATAGATGGAATTACAACAGCAGTTTTCATACACTGATTTTAATAAAAGATAATATAAATTAGTTAAACACTTGAATTTTTTAATTTAATTATTTCTTGTGCGGCATACATTAGATTATGACTATCATTTACAAGAAAGCTATTACAATTAGCCAAATTTGCAGCCTCAATATCGGTTTGACTATCACCAATAAACCAACTTTCTTCTAAATTAATATCAAATTCTTTTGTTGCTTTTAAGATCAAACCTGGTTGAGGTTTTCTACAATCACAATTTTCATCAGGTTTATGAGGACAAAAATAAATTGCATCAATAGAAGTATTATGTTCATTTAAAAAATTTTGAAGTTTTTTATGAATAGCATTTAGTGTATCAAGTGTGACTATTTTTCGATTTATTATAGATTGATTTGTGATCAAAATTATCAAAAAATTATTCTTTTTTAAAAGATTTATTGCATTTGGAACATATTCAAATATCTCTAATTCAGAGATATTTTTTACATAATCATCTCTTTTTTGGTTAATTACCCCATCTCTATCTAAGAAGATAGCAGCTCTTGACATTAGTACGAAAAAGCTGGATTGCCTTTTTTTCTAAGTAATGTAGTAAGAAGATGGCATATTAACAGATGCATTGTTTCTATTGTCAACATATCTGAATTAGGAATATTTAGATTTATTTTTGATATTTTTGATAGCATTCCGCCATCTTTACCTGTTAATGAAATGGTTTTTGCACCCATTTTATTTGCTAATTCAACGGCTTTGACAACATTTGGAGAATTACCACTACCACTGATAGCAAGAACTACATCATCACTATCTAAGAAATTTTCTAACTGACTAGAAAAAATATCTTCATAGGAAGTATCGTTTGCCCAAGCAGTAAGAACAGGAATATTATCAGTAAGGCATATTGCACGAAATCTATTTGCATTATCAACTATACTTGTTTTTTGTAAATCAGATGCAAAATGTGAAGAGGTTGAAGCACTTCCACCATTACCAAAAAGTATTATTTTTTGATTAGTTTTTCTTGCAGTTTCTAAAACTTCAAGTATTTTTTCAATTATATCCAATTGTTCAGATTTAATTTTTGATATGCAATTAATTTGCTCATCCAAATTTTTTATTATGTCATCATTATCAGTCATATTACATCAATTTTCAAATGTCACCAACATCAACAACTTTTGCTCCATCTTTTGTAAATGTAAAATCAATGTTTTGTATACCAATTTTTGACATATTTCTTATAATTCGTTTATGTTTAGACTTTTCGGCATACATGTACAGGTGTCCTCCACCACCAGCACCAGTAACCTTCATTGCACCAGCACCTAATGAAAATCCTTTTTTTATGATTGCATCAATTTTAGGATTTGTTATTCCAGATGCATATTTTTTCTTTTCAATCCAAGATTGTTTCAGTATATCTTGAAATAAATTAAGATCATTTTTTCTTAGTGCAGTATACATTTCCAAGGTTAATTCTTTGACTTTATGTAATGCATTAATTGTTTCTGATTTATTTTTATTAATATTTTTCAATTGTTCAGAAAGTATATCGTAAGATGGTTTTCTATTTCCAATAAAAAATAGTAAAGAGTTTTTTTCAATTTCATTTCTTGTTGATTTATTTAATTTTACGGGTGTAACTGTGACTTTATTTTTTGTATATTTATAGAGATTTATTCCTCCAAACGCAGATGCAAACTCATCCTGTTTTCCAATATTCCATTTTAAATTAGAGGTACTAATTTTATATGCCAACATTGCAATTTTATTTTTAGACCATTTTTTATTTTTCATTGTACTAATTACATTAACAATATTTGTTGCCAAAGATGATGAAGACCCAAGACCAGAGCCTGCAGATACATCAGTGCAGATGAATATATCTAATCCTTCTTTAAATTTTAATTCTTTTAAACAGGCTAGAGGTATTTCATGTCCCCATAATGGTTTCACTTTTTTGTATGAACTTGGTGAAAGATGAGATGCAAAATCTGGTGAGAATCCTTGCAGTAAATTATCATTACGTTTTTTTGCAATAACATACGTGTACAAGTTAATTGAAGTGCATATCGAATATCCTGTATGAGAATTGTGATAATCCTCAAAATCTGTTCCACCTCCAGAAAAACTAATTCTTAATGGTGCTCTACCAATTAACACAATTGTTTCTGAATATGGTTTTATTTATTTTATTGATTTATAAGATATAATCAAGATTTCATCATATTGAGTAATACGGATTTTAAAGGATTGAATGTTCTTGTTACTGGTGCTGATGGGTTTATTCCAAGTTTTGTTTGTGATAGGCTAGTCGAATTAGGAGCCAATGTAACTGCATTAGTTAGAAGAAATTCTAGTAATGTAATAAAATCAATTCCTCATCTAAAGACACATCTAAAAATCAGATGGGGTGAAATTTCTGATTTATCACTACTGGTTCAAGAAACTAAAGATACCGATATAATTTATCATCTGGGTGCTCAAAGTCATGTTCAGTATTCCTTACATAATCCTCTGGAGACTTATGTGACAAATACAGTTGGAACAGCAAATGTTCTAGAAGCAGCACGAATTAATGATGTTAGAAAAATTGTTCATGCAGGTAGTGCAGAAGTTTATGGAAAGCCAAACAAAGTTCCCATAACAGAAGATAATGAATTAGTACCACGTAGTCCTTATGCTGCAGGAAAAGTTGCATCTGATCGTTTAATGTTCTCATATTTTTGTACATATGACATGCCAGTTGTAATGTCAAGATTCTTTGGAATATATGGTCCAAGACAAAGTATTGAGAAAGCAATTCCAAAATTTATATTAAAAATTCTTAATAATGAACCTCCAGTTGTTTATGGCGATGGTAAACAAAGTAGAGATTACATGTATGTTACTGATGCAGCTGATGCATATGCAAAACTTGGAGTAGCTAATGATGTGGATGGACAAGTTATCAATATTGGAACCGGTACGGAACTTACAATCGCAGATTTAGCCCAAAAAATTCTGGATTTAATGAATAGTGATCTTAAACCTATATTTTCCGGAAAAATTAATCCTGGTGAAGCAGGAAGACTTTTCACGGATCCTACTAATTGTATGAAAAAATTAGACTGGTCACCAAAAATTGGATTAGAAGAAGGATTAAAAAACACCATTGATTATTTTACAGAAAATAAAGAATTGTACAAACATCTCGATGTTGTAGTATAATTAATGAAAAAAATTTTAAAAAATATGTTTTAGATTTTATTTAGAAATTTCATTTTTCAAAAATATGGATAAATGATTATAGATTTCTGATGCAACAATTTTGTTACCAAAATCACTAATATGGCCAGCATCATAATAGACAGTCTGTTCATATGGATCAAAAACATCTCTTAGATCAATTGTTTTATTACATGAATTTATCAGATCATTAAGATTTTCAGCATATGATTCATAATATTTTATCATAGTTTTGGAATCATAGTGTTCATGATAATGCATTTCTTCTTCAGATAATATTTTATTTCCAGTACCAAGTAATGGTTGCAGGATAATTACTGTTTTCAAATTTTGTACTTCACTATTTTTACAGGTTTCTTCTAAGTTGTTTTTCCATAAATTTACCTTTTCTGATATATATGATGAATCAAAATCCATAATATCAGTAGATGTTCTTTGGTAATTGAAATATTGTTGAATAAGAACTTTAGGTGTTAGGTAATCACTTCTATTTATCATTCTAATTAATTCATCAGTTGGAGAACTATCAATTGATTCAAATTGTTTGTAAGAGTGATTGAGATCATTCCATCCATCATAAATTACAATCAAGTCTGGATTATAATTTACCAATGAATTTTTTATAAATTCTGCTTCAGTAGAAGAATAAGCTTTTGGAATACCAGCGTTAATTATTTCAATATCTTCATCTGGAAATTGTTTATCAAAAAATTGTTGAATATAACCAGGAATAGTATGATTATCTGATGTTGCACCTACACCAAAGACTGTGGAACCACCAACAATAAAGATTCTATATTTAGAATTTTCTTGAAGTTCTGGTCCTCTAAACCCATCAGAATTAACATTTAGAGTCTCAAAGTTTTGATTAGGTTCTAAACGCAGAGGCATAATTGACCATTTCAATTTACTATTATCATGACAAATTGTTCGTTTAAGATTATCATCCATTTCAAGAAAAACATCGCTATCAAAAAAACTACATGATGGATAATAATGATCATAAATACGAATTCCAGATTCAATTGTAACTATTAATATTAAAAATAATAAGAGATATAGAAAAAATTGTTTCTTATATCCGACCTGTACTGACACTATTTTTTCACCAAATAATTTCCCATTACCAAATAATCCATATCTGTTTTCACTATCATTTGATATGCCTGTTCAGGAGTGTGAACAATTGGTTCACCCATAACATTCATCGAAGTGTTAATCACTACAGGAACACCAGTAATTTTGTAAAACTCTTTAATTAAATCATAATAAAGAGGATTTGCTTCTCGATGTACTGTTTGTAAACGACCAGTACCATCAACATGAGTAACTGCAGGAATTTTTTCTGGTTTCTTTACAGGTACTACCATCAACATGTATGGACTAATACGATCAATATCAAAATATTCTGAAACATATTCTTCTAGGATTGATGGCGCAAATGGTCTGAATGATTCTCTATGTTTAATTTTTTCATTAAGAATATCTTTCATTTCTGCTTTTCTTGGATCTGCAAGTATACTTCTACAACCAAGTGCACGTGGACCCCATTCCATTTTATCTTGATACCAACCGACTATATTTCCATCAGAGATTAGTTTAGCCGTTCTAGATAATAATTCATCACCTTCTATTTTTTCAAATGATATTTTTTCAGAATTTAGATATTCAAAAATTTCTTCGTTTGAAAATGATGGTCCAACGTATACATTTTCAGTAATTTGATGGGAAGGATTTTTATGAATAATTCTTTGATTATTGTGATAATTATAATAGATGTATTGTGCACAACCAACTGCACTTCCTGCATCTCCTGGTGATGGAGGTACATGGATATTATCAAAATGACCTTCTTTTAATATTCTATAATTTGCAACACCGTTTAGTGCAACTCCTCCACCAATACATAGATTCTTCGAATTAGAATTTTCATAGACATGGTTTACCATTTTTAATAGGATATCTTCTAAAACTTTTTGTGCACTTGCACCAATATCAAAATGAATTTGTTCAGCTTTCTCATTTTTCTTTCGTGGTTCAATACCAAATAATTTAGAAAATTTTTCATTTGTCATTACTTTGTCATATGTAAATGCAAAATAACTCATATCAAGATGTATACTTCCATCATCTTTGATATCGACAAGATTGTGTATGATTTCATCATAATATTTTGGTTTACCATAAGATGCAAGTCCCATTAGCTTGTACTCACCTTCATTCACTCTAAATCCCAAAAAATACGTGAATGCAGAATAAAATAATCCAAGAGAATGAGGCCAACGTATATCGTGAGTTAAATTAATGGTGTTATTTTTTGCATGTCCAAACGATGTAGTGCTCCACTCACCTACTCCATCAACAGTAAGTATTGCAGATTCTTCAAACTGAGAGGTATAGAATGCATGTGCTGCATGCGACATATGATGTTCAGGAAATAGAATTTCTCCAGTAAATCCCTTAAGTGATTTTTTAATTTCACTTTTTGTCCAGAGCCTACTGTGTAACCATTTTGGCATAGTATTCAAAAAACTGTATAAACCTCTAGGTGCCACGGCAATATAATTATCAAGCAATCTTTCAAATTTGAGAACAGGTTTATCGTAAAATGCTACTGATTTTATATCAGAAGGTGAAATTCCTGCTTCTTTCAAACACCATTCAATTGCCATTCGTGGATAATCATCATCAAATTTCTTTCTAGAGAATCTCTCCTCTTCAACTGCTGCAACAACAACACCATCTTTGAGTAATGCAGCAGCCGAATCATGATAATAACATGAAATTCCAAGAGTATACACTAGAACATCTTCCTCACATCATTTGAGGATTCAATCTCAAGCCAATAGGATTGATTTTGTTTTTTTAAACGTAATAAATCAATTCGTAGGAGTTTGAACAGAATACCATAAATGGATATAACGAAAATGTAAAGACTGCCTAAGAAAACTTTTGTGTTTATTATAGCAAAAATATCCAATCCTTTTGAAATTTTTTTCGCAAATACTTGAGTAATAGTTAAAACAATTCCAACGAAGAGAGCAAAATAGAGGATAGAAAAAGAACCAGTTCCGGACGTAATAATAAAGAACCAGAAAGATAATCCTGCAGTCACTGCAAGTGATTTGAATCTAGGTGATGATGTCTGCATATTATATCGGATAGATAAAGGCTACAAGTCCTGATTGTGCTAAAGCTGTGACTCCAACAAGTGCCAAGAGTAATATGAAAATTGGGAACATGTAAAACTTTTTTTTATTAATATAAAGTTGAAAAATTTCTTTGATAGTTTGCAAACGTGACATGATATAAAAAAAATTATCACATATATAACAATAATTACAAATTAGATAGAAAGTACAATACTGATTTTGCAGAATTACCTTGACAAGAGAGGTAATCCTTCAAGAATGAGTTTATTTTAGGATTTTGTTTGTAAGTTATGTTATTAGATAATATTTTTTTGAGTTCTTCTGGAAAATTTACAATTGATGTAGTGGTACAAGTATCTCTTTTGAAAATTTCTGATTTCCCAAATCCATAGTCCTTGAGAGATATACTCAACACAGGTTTTTTGAGTATTTGAGATTCAAGAATTGTCGTTGATAGATCAAAAGTAATTAGTAATTCACATTTTTTTATTAAAGGAATAATATCTCCATTTTTTATAATTTCAACATTCTCAAAATGTTTAAAATTTTCTAGATTTTTATCTTCTAATGAGGGATGAGGTTTTATTATTACTTTCTTATTCAATTTAGTAAGAAAATCACAGATCTCATTTAGTATGGAATAATAATTTATTTGAACATTAACCGTATTATCTATTACAAAATCTTTCATAGGAGGAGAAGTTGCAATTAAGATAAATTCATTTGAGGTATTATCGTTATGATCAAATAATTGATCAAAAACAGGATTACCTAAGTCTTGTATCTTATCTTTAGATATTCTAAAGTTTTCTACATATTTACTAATAATTTTTCCCCATGAAATAAAAAAATCAGAATCATTAGGAAAAAATCCTAATAAATTATTTCTACTAATTGCATTTGGAGTATCATATGGTACTCCATGTTGTAATAGTACAACAGGAATTTTATTTTGTTTTGCAAGTTGAAGTGTGATTTGTTCTTGTACACCAGCTTCAGATAAAATTAATATTGAATCAAAATGCTTTTTTTGAAATAATTTTTTTGTGGATTCAATGTACTCTATAAAAGATAAAAATTTTGAATTAATTTCAGGAATAAATTGTTTTGAAAAAATTTCCCAGAAAGATAAACCGTTAAAACTAAAAAAAGTGGAAAAATAATCATCATTTGACCACATTAAATTTAATTGATTTTTTAACTCAGAGGTACCTGAAAAAATTTTGTTTTTAGATTCAGAATCAAATAAAGAATTAATATTAACTATTTTTGATCTAGATTTTTTTATAATTTTCCATGAATCATAATTCCAAACAGCAGGTTTTCGATTATTAAATAAGGTTATTCTACAATCATAATTTTCAGAATTAATGAATAAATTTTTGTATTTGATAGGATCAATCTCAATAAAAAGTAGATTTTTAGATTTTTTATTTTTTGAACCCTCAAAAGGAGATTGTAGGAACAAATCAACAGTATTTTTAATTTTTTTAAATTGGTTTTCTGAAAGATTAACAGTGAAATTGAATTTTCCAAATTTATATTCATAACTTATTTTTTTATTTTGAATATTAGATTTGGAAGAAAAATGTTTTACATTTTTTGAAAAATATTGTACTAATTCGTATAATGAAGATGTGCAAGAGATATTTGGACAAATTTTTGTAATGTTATTAATTTGTGTAAATTTTGTTAGAAAAGGTACAACCATATCCATGAATTGTATATTGAATAGTTTTCCAAGATTGATGTTTTCATAAATAATGTATTTGAATAGATTTTCATTTAAATACCATTTTGAAAAGGAAAAACTTTCTGATTGAATTTTTTCAATAGTTGATTTATCAATATACTCATCAGCTAAAATATGATCAATTTGATTTTCTTCTAAAATTAAATGAGAATTAAGATCAAAACAAACAATTTTTTCAAAATTTTCTTTTGTTTTTATTAATAGATCTAAATCAAATTCAGAATCTAAGAGTAAATAATTTTTCATGATTAATTTTTAATGCTTTTTTGTAAGTACCTAAGATGTTTTAGTTTTTGAATCATTTAAGATTAATTTTTTCCTTCTCGTACTACAGAAACTAATGAATAAAGTAAGATGGCACACAGCAATAGGACTACACCAACTATTACACAACCTATTGCAATAATTGCAATATTTGTAATTATTTCACCACTAATTGCATATTCTTGTATTGTCCATATAGTAAAAGATAAACCAATTATAAGAAAAAATACTGAAGGAATGCCATAAAATTTTAATGGATTTTCAATTGAAGTGAATTTTATAGTACTAAGTAAAACTGACGAACCGTGTGAAATAGGATTATGTGTTGATGTATTTCCACCATACATAATTTTTATTGGCACTTCAGTTATTCTAAATTCTTGACTACTTGCTTTAATCAATATTTCTGTAGAAATTCCCATTCCTAATTCCGAGGGATTCAATTCAGATAAAACTTGTTTAGAATAAGCTCTGAATCCACTTTGAGAATCAGTTAATTCTTTTTTAATTGACATATTGGTAATTTTTGTAATTACTTTAATTCCAACTTTTCTATAGTTTGGAACTTCTTTTTCCCCATCATCTAAAAATCTAGAACCAATTACAATATCTGATTTCTTTTCAATAATTGGTTGTATTACTTTGCTAATATCCTGAATTCTATGTTGACCATCAGCGTCAAATGTTACTAATGCATCACAATCCAAATCTTTTGCTTTTAAGAATATACTTCTAATAGCTGCCCCATAACCTAAATTTTTTTCATGTTTTATCACAATAGCACCTAAATCTTCAGAAATTTTAGATGTAAGATCTCTGGACCCGTCATCACAAACAATAATTTTATCAGTAATTTCCTTTAATTGCGTAATAATTACAGCAATATTTTTTTCTTCATTATAAGCAGGAATTCCAATTGCGAGACTCATTTTAATCCTTTAATGATTCTTGGATTTTTACCTATAAAACATACTACTCAAAGTTTTTCCATTAATCTCAATCTTTAATGATACTTTACATGAATTAGAGTAGAAAATATAATTAGACTACATGTTCAGAGTTTCCTATGATAATTGATGAAATTAAAGTGATATTGGAAAATAATGAATATGAATTAGATTCTGACACAATTTCAAGAATTCAAACTATGCTTGAATCCATAAGAGATGACAATCAAATAAACAAACTGGATTATGTCATTGAATGGTTTAACAAAAAACGTGAAGAATCAGATATGATTGTAGAAGAAATTGGCGTTAATGATTTGGACAAATGGAACGTAGACTCAAACACGGGTAATGTAAAACATGAATCTGGTGGATTTTTTCAAGTAATCGGTGTTAAAGCGTCTAATACATTTGATCGTGAAGTTGGAAAAAAAGGTTGGACACAGCCAATGATTGCAAAAAACCCAGGTGGTATTTTGGGAATTTTAATGAAAAGAATTAATGGTATACCACATTATCTTTTGCAGGCAAAAGCAGAGCCAGGCAATATTGGAAAATTACAATTATCACCAACACTTCAAGCAACAACAAGTAATTTGTTAAAAGCACATGGAGGTTCAAAGCCATTATTTGCTGAATATTTTAATGAAGAAAATAATCTAAACATCATCTATGCAAAATGGCAATCAGAAGATGGCGGTAGATTTTATTTAAAATCAAATTACAATATGATCGTAGAAGTTACTGAAGACAAAGACTTGGAAATTCCAGATTCATTCATTTGGGTTACATTATATCAAATCAAGCAATTAATGAAGATTGAAAACTTTGTTGGACCACATGTTAGAGGAATTATTTCCTATCTATGAGAAAAATGGAGCCTCTAAAATTTGGTGTCATTGGTTGTTCACGTATTGCAAAGCGTTCTGTGATTCCTGCCATATTAAAATCAGAATTTACAGAACTTGAAATAATTGGTAGTGCGTCTGATGGCAAAGTAAAAGAATTTGCCAAAGAGTTCAAGTGTAAAAAATTTGGCAGTTATGAAGATGTATTTTCAGATGATTCAATTGATGCAGTGTACATTTCAACTCCAATTGGGACACATGCAGAATTATCCAACAGGGCAACAGCTGCAGGAAAACATGTTTATGTTGAAAAATCTGCTACATATTCTCTAACTAATGCAAGAGAAATGGTTGAATCTGCAAAGCAAAACAATGTTCGACTAATGGAGGGTTTTATGTTCCGATTCCATCCACAGCATCAAAAAGTAAAAGAATTGATTAGTGAAAATAAAATTGGTCAACTTGTAGCATTCAATGGTAGTTTTGGATTTCCAGCATTTCCAGAGGGCGATATTAGATACAATGATCTTAAAGGTGGTGGATTCTTGAATGATTCTGGATGTTATCCAATTTGTGCAAGTAGAATGATCTTTGATGAAGAACCTATTTCTGTAGGATGTACATTACGATATAATCAAGCAGATAACCCAGTGGATGTTAAAGGTACTTCTGTTTTGATATATGAAAATAACAAGAACGCATCAATTTCATTTGGAAATGGAAACTATTATCAAGCAAAATATGAAGTCTGGGGAACAGATGGTGTGATATCCACAGATAGAGCTTACTCTGTTCCTCCTGATTTTACAACTAAGATTAATTTACAATATAATACAGAAAATAATTGGGAAGGTAGAAAAAATGATACCTTCAAAATTCAACCAAAAGATCATTTTCTAGAAATACTTGATACTTTTTGTATGGAAATTACTGGGACAAAAAATTCATCATATAATTTTGAAGACGAATTGTTAAAACAAGCAAAAGTCATGGAAGCCCATAGACATTCTTCAAATACAGAAAAACAAGTATTTCTTAGCGAATTATAATACAGATTTAATTACTTTAATTACTGCATCCTGATGTTTTTTAGAAATATTTGGAAATAATGGAAGTGCTAAAATCTCATCATAGATTTTCGTTGTATTGACAACATTAGATTTCTTTGTAAATTTACGGTATGCTGCATATTCATGAATTGGCATCCAATACACCGTTGTTCTAATTCCATTTTCTTTTAGTTTCTTATACAATTGATTTCTTGATAATTTGAAAGGTTTAGTCACACGAATTGTGTATAAGTGATAAGAGTGACTTCTATCACGCACCATATCTGGCAGGATTATTCCAGGAATATTTTTTAAATTTCTATGATAATAGAAAGATGCTTTTTTACGAAGTTCATTTATTTTTTTAATTCTCTTTAGTTGTGTTATTCCTAACGCGGATCTTATTTCATCCAATCTATAATTGTATCCTGGTTCAACAATATCAAAAACCCAAGGATATTCACTGGAATAACGACTTTTTAGAGATTTTGTCATCCCATGACTTCGCAGTTGTCTAACTTTTTCAGCAATATTTTTTGAATTTGTTGTCACCATTCCTCCTTCAGCAGTTGTAATGTTTTTGGTTGGGTAAAATGAAAAGCACCCAGTATGACCAATTGTTCCTACATGTTTTGATTTATGAAATGTTCCAACAGCGTGTGCACAATCTTCTATAACTTTTAGATTGTTATCTTTTGCCATATCTAAAATCTCTTCAATATTACAAACTTGGCCATAAATATGAACTGGAATTATTGCTTTGGTTCTTTTTGTAATATTTTTTTTTACATTTGAAATAGATAAAAAGAAATTTTCTTTGTTTATATCGACAGCTATCGGTTTTGCATTACAAGCAAGCACTGCATTAGCGTCAGCAACAAAAGTTAGATCAGGTATAATGACTTCATCATTTTCTTTAATTCCTAATGCTTTTAGTGATAAATGTAATGCAGCAGTACAATTTGATACTGCTACTGCATATTTTGCCTTCGAGTATTTACAAAAATCAGCCTCAAACTTTTCTAATTGAGGACCAAGTGTTAACATACTTTGTTTGAGTGTTTTACTGATAATTTTTTCATCTTCTTTTGATATCCATGGTTCATATGCAGGAAATTTAATTTTAGAATCTTTAAAAAAATCTTTTTTCATATTTTCAACCTCAAATACCTCTATTTATTATCATTATTTTCTAACACCTGCTCATATAATTTCAAAGAATTCTTTGCCATAGAAACACAATTACATTCTTCATGTACAAAATTATATCCAGATAGACCCATTCTTATTCTTAAATTATCATCTAGAAGTAATTTTTCTATTGCATCTGCTAGTTGTGGTGGATTGTCGGGTTCTACAAGAATTCCATTTTTGTTATCTTGTACTGTAAATGGAATTCCATGTGAATTAGTAGAAATTACTGGTTTTTTAAAAGCAAAAGACTCCAATGGAACAAGAGGTGATAATTCCCAATGAGATGGAAGAACTAAAAATTCACTTTCACCATATGCAGATATTACATCTTTTCGTGGAGGATTTTTAATTACCATTATTCTTTTCGAGAGATTAAATTTTTTAATTAATTCTTCCATATCTTTTTCATATCCAAAATCAACACCCATTATTACAAGAATTGTATCAGAAAATTTTTGGTCAGTTTGGATTATGTTTAATGCATGAATTAATGTTTCAATACCCTTACTTTTTGAGAATCTTCCAACAAATAGAATGAATTTTGATGTTATTTGATATTTTTCTTTGAAATTGATCTCACTGACTAGATTTTCTAAATTAACACCATTTCTTATAATTTGAACATTAGAATTTTTATTTATGTCTAAAAAAATATTTTTTTCATATTCATTTGCGGCACTAACTATAGTTGCATGATTAATAATTTGTTTTACAAAGTAATTTTGTATTTTATATAAAATTCTTAGAAATATACTGGAATGTTTTAGAAATGGATGAGTTGTTAATCCACCTTGATCAGATACAATTAAGGGAATTTTTAATTTTTTAGAGATTTTTAATGCAGTTAATGATTGGTAACTTCTTAATCCTATTGTGTGTATAATATCAGGTTTATCTTTTTGAATTTGTTTAAACATGGATGTATTAATAAAAAATAATTTTAATGAAAACCAAACATGTGTTCTGTTAATTACAAATTTTTCAACTTTTTCATTTCGAGGTAAATTCTTGTTGAATTTATTTGGACCATTACTAAAATCTAGATCAGTTGTATAGATAGTAACATCATGACCTATGTTAGAGATCTCACGAGCAAGATCAACAGCCAAAAACACAATTCCTCCAAATTGAGTTGCAGGTAAAGATGCAGGACATACTAAAGCAATTTTCATAAATTTAAGAATTTTAACCACTTTTTAGAGGATTCTATTAAATTAAATCAGCTCATTTGGAGAAATTTTCGAAAGATGTGAATTCAAACTCATCTAATAAAGAATCCATTTTATCAAAAGCCTTACCAAGATTATGATAAGTTATAAAATCATCCTTTTTTGACATTTTAATTTTTGGCATAAATTCTGGGGTTAACTCCCAGGAATGAATATAGAATGTTGAAGGTATGTTTTTTTTCTCATAGTTTTTTATTGCATTTGTAATAATTTTCATAGGTAATGTTCTAAGATAAAAACCTCCTCCGGCAGGAATTGTTTTTCCTAAAAATTTTGTGACTAATATTGGGAATTCAGTTATCTTTCCATTTGAATTTTTTTCTAGTGAATTACTAGTAATCGTATATGGTTTTATTTCTGCATCAGGCATACCATAAAGAGAGGTTTTTGCAGGGACAATACTACTATCATAAGTATAATTATTATTTTCTAATACATCTATTAACCATGAACTTTTTTGGTTTAATGAAAAACTTGGAGCACGAAATCCTCTAGACTTTCCATTTGTTAATGAATGAAATTTTCTTATTTCAGTTTCAAAAATATTTTGGAAATTTAAAGAATCAATTCTATCATGTTTCATTGTGTGAAAAGCAATTTCATGTCCATTTTCTAATATAATATCAAATAATTCTGGTTTAAATTCAAGTAATTCACCAACAACAAAAAATGTAGCATTAGATTCTTTTTTTCGTAAAAGTTCTAGAATTTTTTCAATACCATTAATAATTTTTGGCTCATGATTTTCTTTTGAAATATATTTCTGAACTAATTCTGGATGAAACCAGTCTTCAAAATCAATTCCCAATAAATTTTTGTTCATATTAATGATCTATTTTTTTTATAATTCTAGCAGGATTGCCAACCACAACACAATAATCAGGAATATCTTGAGTTACAACACAGCCAGAAGAAATAATTGAATTTTTTCCAATAGTTACACCTAATGTAATTATTGCACCGGGATTAATCACTGCACCGGATTTTATATTAATCTCTCCAGTCTTTCTTGGATAGTCGCCTAATTTTAAAAATGAATTTGCAGTAGGATTATTGTGTGCAAATAACATAGAAAATGAACCCAATGTTACATTATCTCCAATAGTAATTAATTCAGGATACATTAGATCTATGAGTACGTAAGGGTTAAAGTGACAATGTTTTCCAATATTTACTCCTCTCAATCTTTGCATCTTCACAGCAAATCCTGAATGAGTAGAATGAAATGCCAGACTATGGTGTAACCATGATCTCAAATAATTAATTCTCAGTCTTAATCTTCCACTTACCCCAGAATAGCCATGATATTCCATCAATTCCTGTTCATTAATTTTAAAAGTATCTTTAGATAATTCTTCGAAATTACTCACACGGGAGAGAATTTCTTAATCTATCTAAATATTTCTAACAAAATGAATGAGTAACTTTGTGTGATAAATTCTAAATTCAAGAGAATTATTGTTTATTTAACATGAAAAATGAAGAGAATTTGGCTTATTTTTTGAATGAAGCAAAAACTATCAAACCTAGAGAATTAGGAGGAAAATTACGCATTGCATTTTTAGCTAGTTCGACCATTAATGGATTTGAAGAAACAATGCGTGTGAAGTGTTTTCAAAAAGGAATAGATTGTATAACATATGTTGCAGATTATAATCAATATAATCAAGAGATTTTAAATCAAGATTCAGGATTATACAAATTCAAACCTGACATAACATTTCTGATTCTAGATACACGACATATTTTAGGTGACTATTTTTTCTCATGGTATTCAGTTCACGATGATGACAAATCAAAAGTAATATCTACAAAAATAAGCGAAATAGAAAATATTTGCAACATATTTACAAGAATTTCTGATTCAAAGTTAGTTGTAACAAGTCTACAAATCCCAAATTATTCACCATATGGTATTGATGATGACCATGCAGTTAAATCTCTAAAACAAGCAATTCTTGAGATTAATAATGAACTATTTCAATGGAGCAAGCAACACATGTTATTGACATATGATTTTAATCAATTTATACAAAAATATGGTGAAAATAATATTTTTAATTATAAACAATTTTTTTCAGGTGATATTAAAATTTCAATAGAGTATATACCAAAATTTATTGATGAACTAATGAGATATGTACATGCAGTTACGGGAATGACAAAAAAATGTATTGTACTAGATCTAGATAATACATTATGGGGCGGAGTAATTGGTGAAGATGGATTTGATAATATTAAATTAGGAGATAATCCTGTAGGTCGTACATTTGTTGAATTTCAAAAAAGATTACTTGCTCTAAATCAAAGAGGGATACTTTTAGCGATAAATAGTAAAAATAATTTTAATGATGCTGTTGAAGTAATTCAAAAACATCCAAGTATGGTTTTAAGAGAAGATGATTTTGCATGCATGAAAATTAATTGGGACAATAAAGTTGTAAATCTTGAGAAAATTGCAGAAGAATTGAATATTGGTTTAGACAGTATAGTATTTTTTGATGATGATCCAATTAATCAGGAATATGTAAGGGAATCATTACCTGAGGTATTAGTTATGGATTTACCAAGAGATTCTTCACAATATGCCAAGATATTAACAGAGATGATAGAATTTGATGCCTTGAAAATAACTGAAGAAGATACTAAGAGAAGTAGTATGTATTTGGGTCAAAAGAAAAGAAAAGAATTAGAGACTAAGATTGGGAATTTTAATGAATTTTTGAAACAAATGAATATTGAAGTTGAGGTGAAAAAGGCAGATAGTTTTTCAATTCCAAGGATTTCTCAATTAACATTAAAAACAAATCAATTCAATTTAACAACCAGACGTTATCAAGAGGAAGATATTTCAAAATTTTCATCATCTGATGATAGAATTGTTGAATGTGTACAAGTAAATGATAAGTTTGGAGACAATGGAATAACAGGTACATACATTATTGAAAAAAAGAATGACGAGGAATGGATTATAGATACATTTCTTCTTAGTTGTAGAATAATTGGCAGAGGGGTAGAAGAAATTATGATAAGTCAGATTATTGAAAATGCAAAATCATCAGGAGTAAAGAGAATAATGGGACAATTCATTCCAACTGCAAAAAATAAACCAGCTGAAAATTTTTATGAGAAATTAGGTTTTAAGAAAGAAAATGACTTTTGGGTTTTTAATACGGATGATATAATGAAAAAACCAGAACATATCAAAGTGAAAAAAAATGAGTGAGAAATTATATAAAATAATATCCAGAGTGTTTAATGTTGATTATAATAAGATTAATGATGAAACAAGTCCTGAAAATTTAGAAGAGTGGGACTCTTTCAATTTTTATGTATTACTGGATGAAATTGAAAATGAATTCAATATAAAATTCGATCTTGATGAAACTTTAGATATAAAAAAAATAGGAGATTTGAAAAATATACTTACAAAACGTGGAGGTAAAATAGAGTAATGAAATTACATCATATCGGAATTGTGGTAAATAATATTAAAGAATCATTTGGCGAATTAACTAATTTTCTAGATTTTACAGAAACATCAATACCGGTTGAAGTAAAATCACAAAAAGTAAATGTCTGTTTTCTAAAAACGTCTGATGTATATATTGAATTAATTGAGCCCATTGAAGATAATTCACCTGTGAAAACATTCTCAGAATCAGGAGGAGGATTTCATCACTTGTGTTTTGAAGTGGAAGATATTTTCAAAGAAGTAGAAAAAATGGTCAATAATGGTGGAAGGGTTATTGTAGAACCAACAAAAGGTTTTGAAGACAGATTAATTGCGTTTGTTTTGCTTAATATGAAAAATACAAATTGTAATTTAATAGAATTTGCAGAGAAAAAATGATAAAATTGATTGAGGAAAAAGAGATTGGAATAGATATTGTAGAAATAGAAAGATTTCGAAAGAAAAAGTTCATAGAAAATGAAAGCTTTTACAAGAAAATTTTTACTGATTTAGAAATACAATACTGCAGAAAATTTTCTGACCCATATCCACATTTTGCAGGAAAATTCGCTTTAAAAGAGGCAGTCCAGAAATCAATTGCACATAATACACTATTCAACAAAATTGAAACATTCCATACAAATTCAAGACCTAAAATTAAAATTAAAAATCAAGAAAAAAAATATGATTTTATTACTTCAATTTCTCATGAAAAAAAATATGCTATTGCAATTGCAATATCAAAAAAATTAGATAGCCATTCTAGATAATTTTGATAAGACTCTAAGTATAGAATTAAATGGAATTTTATTTTTTATATTAGTTCCTTTAGGTAGAATTACTTCATTTTTAAAATTAAATATTATTTCTTTATCATTAACAGTTCTTGTTTTTTGAATTTTATTATATCTTGATTGTATAGTTCCTAGATTTTTTATAATACTGAATGAAGCTTTGATTTTTTCATAAAATAGTCCATTCTTTAGATAAAAAAAGCTAACAGCAAAATCTACTAATATTAATGAAGGAAATAATTTTAAAATTGTACTACGAGAATAATGAGTGAATAAACAGTATAATCTATTCCTTTCTAATAAAAAAAATTTAAAATTACTCCATTTGAAACTAAATCCTTCTGAAGGATGAAATACGATTGAAGTGGGTACGTAATAAGACTGAATTCCTTGCATGCTAGCTCTCCAACAAAGATCTAAATCATCATGATATGCGAAAAGAAATGAATCAAAAAATTCTAATTTTTCAAATATTTTTTTAGATGTGAATAAACAAGTTCCAGATGCATAATTTACAGTCTCCATATTATTGAATTGTTGTTCATCTTTATCGCCCTTATTTCTAGAATATCCAAAACCAAACAGCTGTATCATATTACCAGTACTTTGTATGATTGATTCATTGTCAATAGTTAGAAATTTTGGTTGATATATTCCATCACCAAATTTTTGGTGGCCAAGAAGTAATTCATTCATCCAATTCGGATCAACTATTGTATCAGGATTGAGAATTATTACAAACTTTCCCTTAGATTTTCTAATCCCAATATTATTTCCTTCACAATAACCATAATTTTTTTTATTCTCTATCAGATCAATTAACGGGAATTTTTCCTTACATTCTATGTGACTACTATCTGTTGAATTATTGTCAACAATAATGATTTCATAATTTTTATAATTACTATGATAAATGGAATCTACGCATTCTTCAAGTAATTTACCAGCATTGTAATTCAGGATAATTATACTAATTAGTGGATTTTCATCATTTGATTCCAATTTGATAAATCTCTAGAAAGGTGTAATATATTGAAGACGAATAAAACATACTAGTAATAATGTTAAATTATTAATTAATTTCCATGTAATTATGACAGATAAAACAAGAAAAATCGTATATAATTCAAAAAGTATAGGAGGCATTTTGAGTAAAATCGCGACAAGTTTTCAGTTCAGGTTACTATCATTTTACAAAGATAAAGAAACCGTGGAATTAATAAAAAAAATCAGAAAAGAAGTAGATTTTGCATTTTATCCATATGAAGCATATATGATCCATTCAATTGTGAGAACACAAATAGCACTTGATGGAGATATGGCAGAAGTAGGAGTGTACCAGGGTGGTTCAGCTAAATTAATTTGTGAAGCAAAGAAAGAAAAAGAATTGTATCTTTTTGATACATTCACAGGACTCCCAAAATTATCAGATGACGATACACATTTTGGTGAAAAACATTGGTATGAAAATCAATTTAATAATACAAGTATAGAATCTATTAAAAAACTTCTAAGCAAATACAAAAATGTTCACATAATAAAAGGTGAATTTCCTAGTTCAGGTGAAAAGATAATAAATAAAAAATTTTGTTTTGTACACTTAGATGTAGATCTGTATAAGAGTACGATTGACTCTTTAAGATTTTTCTTTCCAAAAATGATTCGAGGAGGAATAATTTTAATACATGATTATCATTCAGATGGAATTCAAAAAGCATTTAAAGAATTTATGGATGAAAATTATTTGCAAGTAATTGAATTAACTGGTTCACAAGCTATTATAATAAAAAATTAGATCAAAGATAAATTCTAGTTCCTTCACCGAGTAGAAATATTTTCTCATCAGTTGGTTTATCGGGTTGAATAATTTTTGAATTATTTGAGATTATACTATCTCTAATTTTTCCTGAAGAATTTATTTCACAATTTTCCATGATAATTGAATTTTCAATATTTCCTTGATTAATTATTGAATTATTACCTATACTAGTATTAGGACCAATAATAACACCAGAATTTATTTGGCAATTTTCTCCAATGATCACAGGACCAGTAATGATCACATTTTTTTCTATAATAGAATTTTTTCCAGTTAACACTTTTCCAACAAGTTTCATATTTTCTGATTTTTTTCCATAAAAATAATCAGGTAAATTTTTGATAACTTCGCCATTGGCATGTATAATATCCTGAGGAGTTCCGGTATCTTTCCAATAATCAGTAATTATTTCAAAACTTAGATTATTATTTTTATTTAATAATATGTCTAGTGCATCAGTGATTTCTAATTCATTTCTCCATGATGGTTTTAGATTTTCTATAATTTCAAATATTTTAGGCGTCAATAAGTAAATTCCAGTCACTGCAAGATTTGATAGAGGGTTTTTAGGTTTTTCAACAATTTTTATAATTTTTTTATTTTTAATTTCTGCGATACCAAATCTAGATGGATTATCAACCTCACATAGTAACAATGTTGCATCAAAATTGGATTTATCAAAATTTTTTACAAAATCCGATATTGAACGTTGTATTATATTATCACCAAGAAAAACAAGGAATTTTTCATTATTGATAAAATCTTTACACAAATTTATTGCATGAGCAATTCCTCTGGGTTCATCCTGTTCAACATATGTTATTTTAACACCAAAGTTCTCACCATTTCCATAATATTCTTTAACTTTTTTAGAGCCTAAACCACCAATGATTATTGCAATATCGGTAATACCAGTTTCTTTGATTGAGTTTAAACAGTATTCAGACATTGGTTTATTAGCAATTGGAAGAAGTTGTTTAGGACCAGTATGAGTTAATGGCCTTAAACGAGTTCCGTGCCCTCCATGTAAAATAATTCCTTTCATTTATTTTTCCTCATTATTTTAATTAGAAATTTTCCACGGAGTAGAATTCAATATTGTAGAAGATGAGTTGTTCATTATTTCAGGATTATCTATATACCATTGAATAGTTTTCTCTAAACCATCTTTAAAATTTAATTTTGTCTTCCATTTTAGTTCAGTAGAAATTTTTTGAGAATCCATACTATATCTGAAATCATGACCAGGTCTATCTTCAACAAATTCAATTAAATCTTCAGATTTATCCATAATATCAAGGATTTTTTTGACTATTGTAATATTATTGATTTCATTATATGCAGATACATTATAAGATTCACCTTTTTTTCCGTTAAAGAGTGCTAGAGATACAGCATCACAATGATCATCTACATAAATCCAATCTCGAACATTTTTGCCATTGCCATAAATAGGAATTTTTTTATTTTGATATGCTAGCATAATTGTTTTTGGAATTAATTTTTCAGCAAATTGTCTAGGACCATAATTATTTGTACATCTTGTTATAATTACATCTGAATCAAATGTTGTGCTATAAGAATTAATGATTAATTCTGCAGCAGCTTTTGTAGCAGCATATGGACTTGAAGGATTGAATTTTGTTTGTTCAGTTGCAGTTCCAGTAGATAAACTCCCAAATACTTCATCTGTGGAAATTTGGATCATTCTCTTTTTTTGTTTTGTAATTATATCCAGTATTGTAAAAGCACCACGTATGTTTGATACTAAAAAGGGATTTGCATCATTTATGCTTCGATCAACAAAAGATTCAGCTGCAAAATTTACCACAGCATCACATTTTGTAATCTGTTCTTCCATGAGTTTTTTATTTGAGATATTACCTTTGAAAAATTCATAATTATTGGAATTTTCTAGATTTTGCAGATTTTTTCTATTTGAACCATCTAACTCAGCATCTACATTTGTTATATGAACATCATTATTTTCATTCAAAATTTTAAGAATGAAATTACTACCAATGAATCCCAAACCCCCAGTTACAAGTAGCCTCATATAGCCACAATTCTTTGAGACCTAATAAAATATTGTATGATTTACTTAGTACCTTTAAATCCAAACTTTTATTGGCAAAAATCACAGATTTTTTTTTATGAATAATGATGAATTTTTTGTTCATGATTTAGAAAAACATGATACGAAAGATGTTATAGATTCTCATATTAATGGAGAATTGACAGTTATTTGGAGAGACTGGGACAACATAATTGAAGATCATCCAAAAATGGTATATGTTAATTCTGTAAATCCAAAGGAGGTAAAAGGACCACATCTTCATAAAAATAGAACAACATATTTTGCATGCATAGAAGGCGAAATTATTTTAGTGATAAAAGATAGTGATGGAAAATTTCATGAGATTACTGTAAATCCAAAAAAACCATCACTGGTATGTGTAAAAAATGGAATTGCAGCTGCGATAATAAATCCCACAGAAAAAATTTCAAAAGTTTTGGTATTAGCTGATATAGCATGGAAACCAAATGATAATGAAATGGAAAATGTAGATTTTGTAAATTATGATTTCAATAAATGGATGCAGAAATAAAATCATTAGATGAAAATTAATTTTATTGAAAAAAAATGGTATTTTTAGAAAAAATTAAGGATGTAGGAAAAATTGGGACAGGAGATGTTATAGGAACTGCTTTAGGAGCAATTTTTTGGTTTTATCTGGCATCACAGATTGAACCTTCAGAATATGGAGAAATACAATGGCTTATTGGAATTGCAAGTGCAATTAGTTACATTGCATTATTTGGAAGTCAAAATACAATAATCGTTTTTGCTGCAAAAAACTTAAAAATTCAATCAACACTTTATTTTATTTCTATAATTTCAAGTGTTGTTTTATCGACAATAGTAATTATAGTCATTCCATCATTTTATGAGATTGATATAGGAATACTTCTTTTTGCATATGTTATCAATGCACTAGCAATTGGTGATCTTTTAGGTAAAAAACTCTATTCAACATATTCAAAATATGTCATTTTACAAAAAATTTTAACTATATGTCTTGGAATTTCATTTTTACACTTTTTCGGTTTTGAAAGTATAATTTTTGCATTAGGATTTTCATATTTATTTTATTTAAAAAGAATAATTAGAAATTTCCAGGAAATGAAAATAGATTTTTCATTATTAAGATCAAAATTAGGTTTTATTACTAATAATTACATTTTATTATTAAGTTCAGGTTTACATGGACAAATTGATAAAGTATTAGTTGCTCCGTTACTTGGATTTACTGTTTTAGGTAATTTCAGTTTAGGTATGCAATTCATTGTAGTTATGTCAATTATTTCAGGAATAATTTTCAAATATTTACTAGCACAAGATGCAACTAATGTTGAAAATAATCGTTTAAAAATTCTTAGTGTTATTTGTTCAATAATTATTTCTATATTGGGAATGATTTTCTTGCCAACCATTATTGAGATATTTTTTCCAAAATTCATTATGATTTCTGATGCAATACAAATTATGTGTATTCACATAATACCAACTTCAATAGCAGTCATTTTTGAATCAAAATTATTAGGGCAATTAAATTCAAAATATGTTCTTGCAGGAAGGTTATCAGGGTTAGGCGTGATGGTTATTGGTATGATTATTCTAGGAAGTGTATATGATATTATAGGAATTGCAATTAGTCTAGTTTTGAGTTCAATAGTATTATGTGTGATTTTTGCAATCGGGGTACAAAGATTAACAATTTTAGAGAAATGAAATATAATAAAGATTACACATGTTTTTCAAAATCTAAATAATTAATTTTTAAAACTATTATTTTATTTTCAAAGTTATGATTTTCAGAATCAAAAACTTTTTCAAGATATGAATATTCCTGATAATTTTTTAGGAGTTTATCAAGAAACAATGAACGATTATTTTCTGTTAAAACAATATGAGTTAGTCCCAATTCTTTTGAATTCAAAATGTACTCTTCCAAAGAATCATAATCTCCAGAAGGAATTTTTTTAATAAAAAATGTAGCTTCAAAATTATCTGAAGCTGATGCAATAGGTAAAGATTCTGGCCAATTTTTTTCAAGTGTAGCAATTTTAACATATGAATTTCCAGGATAATCATTTATACCATTGTCATTTTGAACTAAATTTTTTGTTACTTGTAATATTTCATTAGAATAAATATAATTTGGTTGTTCATAAATTAATAAAATTATTGATGACAATATTATTACAGTGATAATTAAAACTACGAATTTTGTTTTTTGGAATTTTTTAATAGAATTTAATCCATAAACAGATATTGCACAAAAAATTGGGAATAATACAAACAAATATCTAACATCTTGAATTTCTCTTCCAAAAGCATACATTGCAGGGATAATTAAAAAAATACCAAAAATTAGAAGATAAAAAAGATCTTTATTTCTTAATTTTATCAGATTATAGATACCAGTAGGGATGAAAAAAATGAAAAGAGGAATTAAAACAAATCCTAAAAATTTTAGTGTATTAAAGAGAGATGTACCCATGAAACTAATTAATAATTCATTGGAAATCCAAGTGGAAGGTTTCTGTACACAATCATATGAACATTCACCAATTTTTTCAGGCTCAGATATAGAAGTGAATGAGTTAGGGTTTAACATATTTTGATTAGCAAAAGTGTGACTTACCAAACCATCTATTCCGTTTGATTCAATTCTAAATGATGAAATAGGTAATAGAATTAAAATAAAAATAAAAATAAAAAGTGAAAATTTTAGATAAGAAATTTTTTGTTTACGAAATTTAATAAAAAATATAATAGTTAATGGAATTAGAAAAATTAGAGATTCATATCTTACAATAGCAGATAAACTAAGAAAAATAAACGAAAAAATAAAATAAGTTGAATTTTTAGATAATGAATATAATAATACAAATGAAATTAAAAAAAGAAAAAGTGATTCTGATAAACCCAGTATAGAATTATCCATTAATCTATAACTAAAACCAAATAAACTTGCACCAATTAGAGCATATTTTGATGAAACAAATTTTTTGCAAAGGAAAAATATTGGAATAATTGTCAGTGAAGAGATTACAACACTTGTTATCCTTTGCGCATTAATTAGGTTCATCATATCAGATTGACCAATAATTGTAAAGATAGGAGATAGTAGAATAGGCCAACCATCATTAGTTTGTAATATTCCAAATGGAAATTTCTGATTTTTAGAAACTTCAAATGCAAAGGAGAAGTAATCTATAGCATCAGTTTTGAAAGGAACCTCAAATGGTAAAAAATACAATCGTATAGAAATAGTAGTTATGATCAATAGCGAAAGAAATGTAATAGTTTTCCTTTGAGAATAAATTTTTTCAGTTTTTGTGATCATTTCTGTCTATGAATATTTTTTTTATCAAAGGTATATAGGATTCACTAGGATTTCATCATCAATGAAGTGAAAATATTTACAAAAATATCACAATTTTAAGTATAAAAATATGGTATGACTAATTAAGAAATAATTTTTCATTAATGCAATGAATAGGCCAATTAGATTAGCGTTTGTTTATAAAAAATCCTATAATTATTTTCAACCAGGACATTTCGATAGAACATCAGCGGATTTTTTTCTTAAAGCCTTTGAGAGAAATAAAGAATTAGATGTTACATATCATCCATGTGAATCTAATTTTGATGTCGAGAAGTTAAGTGGGAAATGTGATGTAATTTTATTACCAATGAATCGTAGCGATGGTGCTCCTAATAAATTAGAAAATGTTAAGAAAGTAGGAATACCAGTCATTTCACGTACAGGTGATCCTCACTCAGCAGAGAAATATGGAGATGTGGAATTTATTGAGAAAAATAAAATTGATTTAGTATTTAGTTCTCATCCAGATAGCTACATTTACAAATTCTATCCAAAACGTGTTAATCATAAGACGGTAATTTATGGATTAGAAAAAAATCTATATGAAAACATTATTCCATTTAAGGAAAGAAATAAAAATAAAATCTTATGTACGGGAGCAATTGGAAAAACAAGTGTAAAATCTAGAATTGGAAATGCAATTCTAAATCCAAAAAGATCAGGCTGGTATTTTTACAAATTAAGAACATTATCAACAAAATTATCATATGTTGATTATTCAGGGATAAAAGATGGTAAGTATCCAAATGATGATTATGTAACATATCTTACAAGATATAGAGCAACTATTGCAGCATCGACATTTTATCCTACATTGAAATATTGGGAAAATGCAGCTGCTGGATGTTTAACATTTATGGAAATAACAAACAAAAATGATGGTTATTTCATTGGTTTTGAAAATGAAAAATCTGCGATTTTTATTAATGAAAGAAACTATCAGGAAAAATTTCAAGAATTTCTATCAGACCCTGATAATCCCAAGTGGGAAGAAATTGCAAATGCTGGAAGAAAATTTGCTATGGATGAATTGAATAATGATAAAGCCGTACAGAAAATTGTCGAGTATGTTAAAGAATTAGTTAGATAATAGAGTAACAATCATGAAAGATTACATAAAAAGAAAATTGGAAAATTATCCAAATTTCTATGCAGGACGATTAAGTAAAAGAAATGTTTTTAGATCTTTAACATCAAATCAGAGAATTTTACCAAATTTTATAATTATTGGAGAAGCAAAATGTGGTACTACGTCACTTTATAATTATTTGATACAACATCCAAATATAGAATCTTCATTAACAAAAGAGATTAATTTTTTTAATTGGTCATATGATAAACCAAAAAATTGGTATAGAGCACATTTTCCAACATCTCTTAAAAAAAAAATGCTGAAAAGATTTTCAAACAAACAGATTATCACAGGTGAAGCCACACCATTATATCTATTTCATTCATTAGTTCCAAAACGTATTTTTCAGATGTTACCAGAAGTAAAACTAATCATTTGTTTGAGAAATCCCATAGAAAGAGCTTATTCACATTATCATGATTTAGGAATTAGATTAGGCGAAGAACAAAGAACATTTGATGAAGCAATTGAAACAGAAATTCAATCCTTAAAACAAAAAAATTATAATATTTTGGATAGTGATTATGGATTTTCTTCTAGATTATACCAATATGTATCACGAGGAGTGTATTTACCACACATAAAATTATGGATGAATCTATTCAGTAGAGATCAAATTTTGTTTGTAAAAACTGAGGAATTGAATAATAATACATCAGAATCTGTTAATAGAGTTTTTGAGTTTTTAGATACAAAAAAATTCAATGGTATAGATGTCAAAGAAAGATTCAATGTTAGTAAGTACAAACCTATGAATAATTCAACAAGAGAAATATTGAAGGAATTTTATTCACCATATAATAAAGAACTTGAAGAATATCTTGATGAAGATTTTAATTGGAATTAGGTAAATTGGAATAATTTTTTAAAAAGTTAATTACAGATTGTGGGTCTACAGTATGGCCAGAATTTATTTTTTGATCATGTACAATTCCAACAATATTTTTTTCAGAGTTTAATAAGCGATAAGCATTCTTAACTAAAGTAAATGTATGTAATGATTGTGCTTCATAACGTTGTGGTGGATTTTCATTTTGTCCCCAAGCAAGATACAATGGTTTGGGAGCTAAAGTAATGACAAGATCAGGATTATCAAAATATTTTAAAAATCCATGATTATAGCCATTACCAAAAGTACCAAAATTTTCCGTACTGAACAAACTGCTTGATAATAATAATCCTTTAAGCTCAGGAAGAAATAATGAAGAACGTAATGCGATTTTTCCTCCATGTGTAATTCCCAAAAGAAATAGATTATTGAAAGTGATTTTTTTATTACTCTCTAGTGACTTGATAGTTTGTAGTGTATCAATTATTTGTAAATTAATTAAATCAAAACCCAAATTTTTTATCTGTCTTTCTAAAAATTCACCTGAGCAGAATATATCAGATTGATCACAAATACTTCCAACATCAATTTTTCTTTCTCCCCATCCTCTATTTTCTATCACATAAACAATATATCCTTCATTAACAATTTGTTCTGCAATTCCTTGTTGGTAATAATTGTCTGAAATTTCACTATTCATATTTATTACATCTTTTGCACCTTGATTTCCGCTACCAGGTACAATAAATACAGCAGAAGTATTTTTATTTATTTTTTTAGGGATTAATTCGTATAAAATGATAGTATCTCCATCTTGTGCAATAGTTGAAAGTTTTGTAACATTATAATTTAATTTTTTTTCAGAATTAATGATATTCAAAGAATTTACTTGTAAATCTTGAAAATTTGGAAGATCATGCAATTCTTGAAATTTTGTAATTAACTTATTTTTCCATGGTAAAAAACTATTTTTATTTTGAACATTATTTTTAAAACTTAATTGTAAACTATTTTTTGTATAGATTTCAGGGATTAGAAATTTTTTATATATATTAGAATGAGAGTTTTTTGTTGAGAGATTTTTTGCTAAGTGATTAATTCCTCGTTTTTTGATATAAACTGAAAATACTGCCACATTGATGCTAATTGAGAGTATCAAGAAAGAAATTATGATGTATAAAATTTCCATTTTAGATTCTCATCTCTATGAATGCAATACCAATTTTATTGATTTAATAATTCTATTTACATCAGCGTCAGTTAGATTAGTTGTGGATGGAAGCCAAATGCCACGGGAGTATAAATTATTAGAATTTTTAAAATCTTTTTTTGAAGGAAAATTTTTCCTAAAATAAGGTTGTTTGTGAAGTGGTTTATAGAAACGTCTTCCTTGTATTCCAAGATTTTTGAGACGTTCTAAAAAAACATCTGGTTTTTTCACAAGCATGTCAATATACCATGTAGGTTCTTCTTCAAAAAATTCAACATTTTCATTTTTTAATTCTTCAGAAATTGTTTTATACATTTTTTTTAATCGTTTCAATCTACTAGGTAATTTTTTAAGTTGTGCTAATCCAAAAGCTGCCTGTACTTCTGTAAATTTAGAGTTAAATCCCCAAAACTCAAAATTATCACTCATAGGTTTTAGTTTTTGTCTATCATTTCGACCTAGATCCTTTAAACGACTCAATATATCAAATGTCTCTTTATCATCACAGCATACAGCTCCACCTTGACCACCAGTAGTAATATGTTTAGTACTTGCAAATGAATAACAACTAATACTATTTTTAGTGTGATGAGATATTGCTTGCGCACAATCTTCAATGTTTGATTTGCTCCCCAATCTACCATTTGAATGAACTGTAAAATTTAATTTATTATTATTGCTTATACTACCATTTTTTCCAACATCAACAAGTATTGGCTTGACATTTGTTTGAATCGTAGCATAAGCTGAAAAAATTCCAGCATAATCGGGAATATTTATTGACTTAAAATTATTTTTTTCAGTTAAGGATTTTAGTCCCAGATATAATGCAGTAGTTCCACTAGTGCAAGTGATACAATATCTGGCCCCAACAAATTCAGAAAATTTTCTTTCAAATTCCCTTACAGTTTTATGTTCATTTAGATAATCAGCATTTAAAATTTTATTTACTTGTTTTTTTTCATATTCATCCCAATATGGAATAAATTGTGGAATGAATTTTTCTTTCATCTTTATACATTTGATTGGTTTAAATCAAAAGTTCCTTCTTCAAGAATGTTTACCATTTCTTCAATTCCATCTTCAGCAAGAAATTTTGTAGAGAAATTTAATTCATTTTTTATTCTATCAAAATTTACAATATAGTCTCGTTTATCTTCTTTTTCCACAATGTTTAGAGGAACATTAAGTCTACTACTAACTTTTTCTGCAATTTCTCTTTTTGTATAATTTTGATTTGAGGAACCAACATTATAAACACGAGAAAGATCGCCATGATGATCAATACATAACGAAATAGCAGTAGAGATATCACTTACATGGACAATTGGCCTGTGTACTTCGGGCATGAAAACATTGATTTGTTTTTCTAACCATGCTTCTTTGATAAAATCACTTACTAACAAATCAAATCTCATTCTACCTACGGATAATCCATATGCAGTAGCACAACGTAATATTGTAGCATTAGGAATATTTTTAATCAAAAATTTCTCCAGATTTACCTTCGTTTCAGCATATAATGAGGTAGGAAATAATTCGCCATCTTCATCAACCATTTCTTTTGCTTGTCCATAATTTGAACAGGTTGATAATTGAATGAATTTTTTAATATTTTTCTCTTTACAGAGTATTGCAAGATTTTTTGCTGCTTCAAAGTTTACATCTACTGCTTCTTCTGGTTTGATTTTACATAGAGGTTCACCTACAAGAGCTGCAAGATTAACAACATAATCATTCGATTCAATTATTGAATTCATAAAATCAAGATTTCGGATATCTTCTTTATGAAAACTAACTCGATTATTGGAATATGTATTTTTTTTAAAATTTTCATCTAGTTTGAAATCTAATCTATCTACAATTACAATTGTATGATCAGTGTTTTCTAGTAAATGTTCAGTTAATTTTGTACCAATATATCCAGCACCACCAGATAAAATAATTTTTGCCATTTGACTAGTCACGCTAGATTAGATAAATAGATTTCTACAAAGTTATTTTTTTAAAATTACATAATTGTATAATTAGTTCTATTTACAAAATTTTTAGTATCAGATATTGCAAGAAGATCACCTTTTGTTGGAATAGAATTTGAATCTAAGTGAAATAAATTCTTTTTATTGTTGTACTCAAAAATTTCAAAGTCATGTTTGCGAAGAATTTGAAGAATTTCTTCATATTCATACCCATACGTTTGGAAAAATTTTGGATATGAACCGGAGATTGGAAGTTGAATACACCTAGTTTTTTCTAGAATATTTTTAGAACCCAAAAGAACAAATTTTTCAAATCCTATTGAATCTATTTTTAACAGATCGATGATATCTTCCTGAATATCTAGATCGTCTAATTTCTTTAGTGGTACAGTTAAGTTTGTATTTGAAAAAGTAACTTGATTTTGATCATCAGATTTTTTATCAGAAAAACCTATTGTAGAATTTTTATCACCAATAGCAAGATTGAATGATACAACATTATTGGTGTTGTTAAATTTTAAATTTTCTTGTAAATAATTGAAAGTTTTTGGATGAGGTTCTATAGAATATACTGTTCCAGAATTTCCAATTAATGCAGAAGCTAATAGTGTTACAGTTCCTATATTTGCACCAACATCAATAATCTTATCGCCATTTTTAATATAATGTTGAAGAAATGGATCATCGGCAGCATGAACATAATTTTGATTAATCCATTTATTTTGTGAAAGAGCAGTGGGAAAGAATTTCAGAGTATAGTGGCTTTGGCGAATAGTAAAAAATCTACATAAATTAGTTTTTATGAGTATTTTAGCAGTAAGGAATTTCAGAGGTTTTTCATGAGATAATATCGAAGTAAAATAATTCATAAATTTTTAATGTGATTTGTCTTTAAACATTTTTTGATTTTTATTAACTTATAATAGGTTCAAGAATTTTTGATTACATGAATTGGAATGAGTGTCCTGTTCTAGTTACAGGTGGAGCGAGTTTTATCAGTAGTCATTTAGTTGATAATTTAGTTAATCAAGGAGCCACAGTTACGGTTGTGGATGACCTAAGTAATGGAAAAAAAGAAAATCTGAGTAAATCATGGGATTCTATTAAATTTGTTCAACAAGATTTAGAATATGTTTCAAAAAATGAAATGAAAAAACTTTTTGATGGAAATGAAATAGTATTTCATTTTGCTGCAGATCATGGAGGTAGAGGATACATAGATACACATCCTGCAGATGTATGTTCAAATTTTGCTATTGATCATCATGTATTTGATGCATGTAACAACTCAAGTGTTGAAAAAATTATTTTTTCTAGTTCTGCATGTGTATATCCAACAGAATTACAAAATGAAATTGGTTCAGATTATAAGTTAAAAGAAGAGGATTCGGATTGCGATAAACTAAATGGATTTCTTAGTGCAGATGTGGAATACGGATGGGCAAAATTAATGAGTGAAGTACAAATGAAATCATTTAACAAACAATATGGATTAAAAGGATGTCCTGTAAGATTTGTAACAGCATATGGTCCAAGAGAAGATGTTACACATGCAATTATAGCATTAATTTACAAGGCAGTTGAAAAAATGGATCCATATCAAATATGGGGAAATGGACAACAAGAAAGAGACTTTACATATGTAGAAGATATTGTTACAGGTTCAATTCTTGCAGCAGAAAAAATTTCAGATATGACACCGATTAACCTTGGAACAGGAGTTAGATACAAGATGATTGATGTTGTTAAAATGATATGTGAAGTTTTGGGTTGGGAACCAAAGGAATTTGATTTTGATACATCAAAACCAACAGGTGCATTATCCCGTTCATTGGATAATTCACGTGCCAAACAATTATTGGGCTGGGAACCAAAATTTAGTCTTAAACAAGGATTGGAAAAGACAGTTGAATGGTTTGTTGAGAATCATAAGATAGAAGGTAAGGTAAACGAAGCATCATTACTCGATCATACTAACTAATTATCAAAAAAATTCATTAGGGTTGAGTGTACAAGTAATTTGTGGAAGAACCTAACATATTATTTTTGATTATTGATTCTTTCAGATCAGATAAATTTTTTCATAAAGAAAAAACTTCTGTAACACCAAATATTGATAAATTGATTCAACGTGGAGTATATTTTTCACAAACAATTAGCTCTGCTTCATCATCACTTCCAGCAATATCTAGCCTTTTAACAGGTAATTACCCATTTGATTCATTTAAACAAAATGAAAAAAAATCTGAAATTGTAGAAAGTTCAATGTTTTTTTTAAAAGAATTAAAAAAAAGGAATTACGAAATGTATGGATTTATTCCAAAAATTTTAACTAATCTTTCTCTAGAAAAAATATTTGGGGATAATTTAGATTCTTATGATGATAATTCTACACTTTACGATGGAATCGGTGATGAATTAATTGCCAAAATGAAAGAAAAGAAAGAAAAGAGTAAATGGTTTTGGTACATTCACTTAAATGATATTCATGGACCAGCGATTTTTCATAAAGATTTTCAACATGAAGACTTTGAAGATGTTAATCTTGGAAAAAATCAATATGAACGAATGGTATCTTTAATGGATAAATGGTTAGGTAAGATTTTTGAAGAGATAGATTTTGAGAAAACATTAGTTGTTATTTCTGCAGATCATGGTTCAGATGTAGGAGTATTTGATAAAGAGATGGATCGTTTAAATTTACAGATTCGAAATAAAAAGAAAATTCCAAAAGGAAAAGCATTTGATGTTAGTCATAAAATTATTTCAAGATCACCAGGATTTTTAAAACCAATGAGAAAGATTCTTTCAAAAAGTTATACAAAGAGAAGAGAGAATATTATTGAAAATAGTCTTGAACCGGATTTAAAAAAACTTGAAAGTTTACAGTTATCACCATATAAAAAAAGAATAATGGAAAACATTATTCTAGGTAAGAGTCAGGTTTTTGATGAAAGATTTGTTATTCCTTTATTATTTACAGGATACGGAGTAAATGAGAATAAGATAATCGATAAACAAGTAAGAAGTGTAGATATTTTTCCAACAGTTTTCAGTTTAGTTGGTTTTTCTTTTTATGAAAAAATACATGGTAGAACACTTTTTCCTTATTTTAATAATGAGGATCTAGATGAATTACCTGCATATTTACAGAGTACAGAAAATTTTTCCGACGAAAAAACAGATACTAAAGTTATTGGAATTAGAACATCAGACTACAAGTATTTTCGAGATAGAGATGATTGTATGAAAAATGTTCATCTTTATGATCTACATTCAGACCCATTAGAAGAAGAAAATATTTCAGAAAATAATAAGAATAAAGTTAATGAAATGGAGAGATTACTTGCTGAAATTTCATTAGAGAATTAAATTACCACTTTCTATCAATATTTTTAAAAAATTGAAGATCCTTTTCATTTCTAAATTTTCTTTGACTTGAAAACTCTTTGAGTTCATCTTGTAATTTTGTTAATTCATCCAATAATTCTTTTGGAATACTATCATCATTTGAATTTTTAATTATTTCAGCTAATTTTAGAGTCAAAATTAAAACTAGATCAGTGTTCACTAGTGTTCTCATAATGTACGGATTGGTTTCTACAAGAATATCAACTTCAGCTTTTCTTGCTTTTGTTCTTTTGTAATGTGCATAACCTATTGTAACAAGTAAAGGAATTCCAATTAAGACCGTTATAATTACATAAATTTCAAAAGTTGGAAAGACTGATTTGAGAACAGGGTAATTTTCTATTGCTAAATAAAATGTTACAGTTAGAGTGTTTATTGCTGCAAAAATAAATGCAAAGTATGTTGACCATCCCATACGAAAATAAAACCAAGCACGAAACAAAGGATTTTTTTTAAATAATTCTTTATTTTTCATGTATTATCAACTCATCAACCTATGATCAGAATTTTTAGATTTTGGAAAGGTATCAATATGTTCTATAAATTTTGTATCATGTTTACTTAATAACTTTCTATCTTTGACAAATGATTGAATCTGGTTTAAAATCTCCAAATAATTATTTTTTTCTTGTTCGGTTATGTTGCCATCATAACGATGAAGGAATATGGAATAATATTTTAGATATAAGTTTAGAATCATATCTGAATTAACTAGAGTTCGGAGTCTGTAAGGATCTGTTTCAAGTTCAATATCAACTTCGGCCTTTCTTGCTTTTGTTCGCTTGAAATGTCCATATCCTATTGCAATAATTAGAGGAAATCCAATGGCAGAAAATACTGTAAGATATACTTCAAAAGTTGGAAAGACTGATTTGAGAACAGGGTAATCATCTATTATTAGATAAAATGTTACAGTTAGAGTGGTTAATGCTGCAAAAATAAATGATAAGTATGTTGACCATCCAATACGAAAATAGTACCAAGATCTACTGAGTAAATCATCTTTTGATTTCTTAATTTCATTCATGAATCTATCCTATGAATCAATTATATCAATATCACTATAAACATCTCAAAGAAGTAGAAGAATTTATTTGGTAAAAACCAGAACAAGTAGAATGAAAATAGGGATTATTTCAGATACACATGATGATATACTCAATACGAACAAGGCAATCGACATTTTTTCTCAGAATAATGTATCAATTGTAATCCATGTAGGAGATTTTGTAGCACCGCCAGTAGTGACAGAATTTAAGAGATTATCTAAAGATGGTGTGAAAATTATTGGGGTACTAGGAAATAATGATGGAGAAGAGCAAGGACTAAAAGAAGAATTTGAAGGAATTAATGGAGAATTGTTTAAGGAAATTGGAAAAATAAAGATTGACAATTTAAAATTTGGAATTTATCATGGAACAGATGCCAAAAAAAGACAAAAAATGATCGATTCAAAAAAATTCGATGTTTGTATCTTTGGACATACACACCAAAAAGAAAATTATGTTGACGAGAAAACAGTAATTGTATTAAATCCTGGTACTGCACACTATCCAGTGAAAATGAACTATACTCATGATAGATACTTTGGTGAATCAACAATAATGATCTTTGACACTAATGATAAGACGTGCCTAATTTATGATTTATAGGTAAAATTAATAAGAATAATTTTTTTATTGAAAATAATGATAATCCTATCACAAAATATAACAAATTATGACATTTCAACCTCCGAAGACAGTGTTTTACGAATTAATATGGCATGGTGTAATAGTATTTCAGAATTAGAGGAAAAATTAACAAAAAATAGTAATTCCAATTTTTTTATTGATCTTCCAATTGGAAGAATAAAACCACCAAATAACAGATATACTTTGGATGAAATGATTCCAATTTTGGAAAATAAGGAAAATGTAAAATTTTTTGCTGTATCAAATGTGGAATCAGCTGATGATCTCAAAGAATTTTTGGAAAAAGTCCCAGATAGAATAAGTATTGTTCCTAAAATTGAAAGTCCTAACGGTGTTCTAAATATTGACGAGATATGTACTGCTCTAAAATCAAAGGAAAAGGTTGTTATGCTAGATCACGATGATCTGTTTTCAAATATTCTTAAAAAGAAAGAGGACCCAGAATCATTTCAAGGTTATGTCAAAAAATTAATTGAGTATTGTGAAAAAAATAATGTTTCATTATTACGTACAGTAGGTGTAGTTTTTAGTGATGATGAGAAACGTACTACACAGTATATTAAATAATTATTATACCAATAATATTTAGAAAAATGAATCTACATAATACGATTAGAAAATGTTATCATTTATTTGTAAAGAGACATATTTTTGGTGTTACTTCTTCATCTAGAGTTTTACCAGATTTCATAATAATAGGCGCAAAACGATGTGGTACTACATCATTGTTTTCTTATCTTCCAGAACACCCTTCAATTGCAAGATCACATCATGATAATATGGGCTTTTTTAATGATAATTTTCATTTAGGTATTAATTGGTACAAATCTTTTTTCCCAACTATCTCACAAAAGAGAAAAATTGAAAAACAATATGGAAAATTTTTGGCATTTGATGTAACAACTAGATATATGGAAACTAAGATCACTGCAGAGAATATAAAAAAAACTCAACCTGATGTAAAAATTATAGTTATGTTACGAAATCCTATTGACAGAGCTTATTCACAATATAATATAACAGTGAAAGAAAAAACTGAAAAACTTGATTTTGATGAAGCAATAATTGAAGAAATGAAGAGATTAGAAACAGAAATTTCAGAAAAATACAGAGATAGGTCACTTGAATTTCCAAAAGAACACAGACATTATATTAAAAAAAGTTTGTATGCTTTACAATTAAAACCATGGTTCGATATTTTTTCAAAAGAGAAAATTCTTGTATTATCTACAGAAGAATTTAGAGATAATGAAGAGAATATTTACAGAAAAATATTTCAATTTTTAGATATAGCTGAAATTCAAATAAAAAATAAAGTGCATATGGAAAAAGGTGAATATTCACCTATGAATGGAAAAACACGCGATAAATTAAGAGAATTTTTCAAAATACATAATGAAGAACTTTTTGAACTAATTGGGAAAAAATTTGATTGGGAGAATTAAGTAATTTTCTTTATAATAATATCAGATATAGAATTAGATATTTTATGTTGTTTATGAGTATCATCTATTAAAATATCAAAATTGCCAGAGTCAAATTTAGAAAAATATTTTTTCATAGAATCATCAAATAGATCTAAAGAGTTTACTGCAAAACAACATGTATCATATTTGTTAAAAATTTGAAAATGTTCTCTGCCATTTCCAGATGAACTCATTATGTAAAGTTCTAGGTAATTTGCTATAGAATAGAATTCTGGATGAAATTGTTCGTAATCACCTACATCATCTACTACAATTCTTAATGAGAGAGGTAATGAACCTGCTACGGAAAAGGATTTTGTGATTCGAGTATCTAATGCAGGATAAACGGTAGTTGTCCAACCTCCACCAGATATTCCAATCATGTGAAAATCATCAAATGAAAAATTTTCTGACAAGTAATTTAATGTGATGGAAATTGGTGTAAAGAAATAACTCAAACTGGAAAAGTTTTCTGATTCAAGAAGTACAAATTGATTATGTTTGAATAATTTAACTGAGCCAAGATTTTCAATCTCGATTACAGGTTGATTATTTAATCCAATTAAAGGCATGGAAAAAGCAGCTACTGTGAAACCACTATCAAGAAATTTTTCAATAGTTGATTTTCCATTTACAAAACCACCAGAATGACCTTGATGATAGATCATTACATTTCCATTACTTTTTTCAGGTAGGAAAACATAAACAATTGACGATAATTCATGTTCCATTTTTATTGTTAAACGATCAATTTGTTTGAGATTAGAAAGATCACTAAATCTTTTATCAATAATATTTCTGTCAATAGTATTTGGTAACTCTTGTGGTAAAGAATTTGTTTTCCAAATAAATTTGATTAGTTCTTTTCTTTTTTGTTCTATATCATTTGAGTTTTGAAGAGAAATTAAATTATTGATCTCAACCGGGTAAGAATTATAATCTAAATTATAAGATCGTAATTCTAGTTCATCTTTTAAATTATTCAACTCAGAAAAAGGAAAAATTTTGTATAATCCAACATACAATCCTAAAAAGAAAATTATTACAAAAGAAACTAACAAGAAAATTATTAATATTCGATTCATAGGAGAACTTTATTTCTATACATTTAAGCTATGCTGTGATATTTTCAGTATGGAAAAAAGAAAAATTTCTTATCAATTTAAATTAGTTATATTATAAAATAGAGTATTGAGAGTTTTAATTGCATCAGGTGCTGGAGGAGGTACTTCTAAGAAAAGCATTGGGAAATATTTCCATTTAAAAGAATTTGGTGAAGCATTAAAAAAAATAGGACATGATTACAAATTAGTTAGAGAAGTCGATTATGCCAAAGGGTTTCCAAGTAGAAATCTTGGCGATTGGTTTTCTAAAAAAAAATTTAATGATTTAATTAATGATTATGATCCTGATGTAGTTTTTGTGGATAGGCAATCTCATTTTGGTTTAGAAACTATTAAAAAAAATATTCCTCTATTTGTTTATCTTAGAGGTCATTTCTGGATGGAACAAGAATGGGCAAAAAAAACAATATACAAAGGTCTACTAATGCGTACTGTTTTAAATTTACGACAAAAAAATGCTGAAAAAGTTTTTCGTGAATGTCAAGGAATTTTTATGACAGCAGACTATTTGGAAGATGTCATTAAGGAACATATTCCTAATGCAAAAACATTTCATTTTCTTGAAGGATTAGATGCTTCAAGATGGTACCCTGCAAGAGGAATGACGTTGGAACATCCATGTGTAGGAATGTCTCATGATGCAAATTGGTGGGGTAAGACAAAGGAGATGTTGACATTGGATGAAGTTGTGAAAAAATTACCAGATGTGCATTTCTATTGGGTGGGAGATGGACAATATAAAAAACAGATTTTAGATAAACTTGAAAAATACAAAAATTTTCATTATTTAGGTTTTCTTTCCTATCCAGAAAAGATAAGAGAATATTTGACAGAAATTGATGTTTACGCATTACCTACTGGCATGGATACAACACCTCTATCATGTAGAGAAGCTATGGCTATGGAAAAACCAATCATAGCATCTAATGTTGGCGGTATTCCTGAAATGATTTATCATGAAAAAACTGGTCTACTTGTTAACGAAGGAGATCATGAAACATGGATTAATTCGATAAAATATTTAATTGAAAATAAAGATGTTGCAACTAAACTAGGAAAACAATCTAGAGAATTACTTTCTGAGAAATTTAATTGGGATATAGTTGCAAGAAAATTTATTGCTGTTGCAGAAAAATATGTTAAAAAATAGTACTAAGTTTTCAGATATTTTTTATAGATTGATTTTGTGTTTTTGATTTTTTTACTATAAGAGGTATTCATTTCTTTAATTAGATTCAATGTTTGGTTATTAATTAGTTCTAAATTTGGAATTACACAATGCCCTCCAATATAACCAGGATACATTTTGGGTCTATTTCCTAAACGTTTATGAATTTCATCTGAAAAAGTCCACATTTCATCGTAATTAACGTCAAAGTTTTTTGCTATAACATTAGTAATTTGTGAATAATTAATTAACCATCCAAGATATGATGTGTCACATAGAATTTTAGCTAATTCCAAGGTTTCAGGTTTTGTCATTTGTTTAGTCCTTATTCCAGAATTTTTCATTTTTTTGGAGAAAGTTTTGATTGCCCATTGTTTTTTTGGAGCAGAATTAGAGATTGCAAAGAATTTTGTATAATGTTTAAGATCTTTTAACATTCTTTTATGAACACCTCTAGTCGCACTAAAAATTATTGGGGAATTAATTTTTCTTTGAAGTCTCTCTGTTGTTCCAGGAGGAATTGTACTGTGAATTACAATACAATCAGGTTTGAATTTCTTGTTTAATTGAATTAAACTAGAGTCAAATTTTATAGTTACCGGAATTGCTACATGAAGGAAAGATGTTGGTAATTCACTAAGTTTTTGAAATTTATTTTTATTCATTAATTTTTCATTTAGATCATAACCCACAATATTTTCTTTTTTAGATAGGATTTTTAAAATTGGAAGACCGATTTCGCCTAATCCAGCAACAATATCTTTTTTCATTATTATTTTCATTTTTGTATACTAAATTAATCTAATGTAGTATTACTACTCATTTCTTTGGTAATGAATAATCTATACCAAATTTCAAAAGCTAAAATGCCTAAAAATTTGTTAACATATTTCACATCTAACTCCGGAGAATCAATGTGTTTTTGAATCCATTCATTGTTTATCCAACCATCTTTAACTACTCTTGAATCAGAAAGAAATTCTTTACATAATGAATGACCATGAGATTTCCAAAGATTAATTGTGTTAACATTAAATCCTAATTTTTCTGAAGAAACTAAAGAATCATGACCATTCTTTTTTAAGATAGAACGTAATGGTATTTTTCCAATATTTGTAATCTCATCATATTTGTATTCAATTGGAATATGTGGAGCAGACAAAATCAAATCATCATTAAGAATAGGAGTAAGTAAATTCATTTCAAGAGAATTAATTATTCTCGAATTTACAGGATTAAAATTGTACAATAATTTTCCATTGTAATCCGCTAAGAATATTTGTTCTAAATTAGATAAACTGTTATCAAAATAAGGAATAAGTTGTTCATGAATTAAATTCCATGAAAAATTAGATTTTTTTGTAAAAATATCTTCTTGATCAGAAACACGATCTCTCTCATGACATTCTAAATATGCTTTTGTTTTTTCTAATGGACTTGAAGTTTCATTTGTTAATGAAAGAAATTTTTTGTATCTAAAGGTGTAACCACCAAAAAGTTCATCACCACCATCACCTGAAACAAGAAATTTTGAAATAGGTTGTGATGCTTTTGCAACATAATACCAATGTAGATCCCAAAAAGGAAGTTTTATCATGCTAATTGCTTTAGGTAATTCAGATAGATAATTTTCAAGATTAATTATAGTATGATTTGCATCAAATGTATCAGCTATTTTAGATGCATTTTTAGTTTCATCTACGCTATTTGCAAATTTTATAGATAAAGCTTCTATTTCAATATCAGGTTTAATTTTTCGTAATAATGATAATACTAATGTGGAATCAACTCCACCACTCAATGCAATACAAATTTTTTGTTTGTCAAATGTCTGTAATTTTTGCTCAATATTTTTACAAATTGATTTTTCAATTTTATCAACATTAGGTTGTTCGTGTATAGATTCAAAATGTTGAAAGTTTTTTGTAGGAAGGTTAGGGATTATAGACGGATCATATCGCAAAGTTAGAATGTTTACAAGAGATAAAGGATTAATTGATTGTGAATTATTATCCACGTCCAAGTCCTCTAAAAATTAAATTTTCATTTTTTGCTGAATTTGGTTCAATTATTCCTCTTGTATCAATTAATATCCTATTTTTCATTTGACTAAATTTTGAGAGTTCTAATTTTTTAAATTCATCATGGCCTGTTACAATAATTGCAGCATCAACATTGGGGATTATATCATCAAGATTTTTTTCAGATTTAATTCCAAAAACATCAACATCTTTAAAATATGGATCATAAATGCACACAGTTACTCCTAACTCTTGTAGTTTTTTAATAATAATTTCTGCAGGAGTTAATTGAATATCTTTGACATTTGGTTTATAAGATATTCCAAGAATCAAAATTGTAGCTTCTTTGATATTTTGGTTACATTCTTGGAATCCATCTAAAGTTAAGTTGATTACATGTTCAGGCATTTTTTCATTGATTTTTCTACCTGATTCAATTATACTTAGATTAGAATTTGTTCTTCTTGCAGTATTAAGAAGTTGATATGAGTTGATTGGAAGACAAGGTCCACCTACACCAGAACCAGGATAATGAACTTGAAAATTATATTTCTTTTTTGCTGCTTCTAAGACAATGTTTGTATCTATTCCTAATTTTTCAAACATTAATGCAAGTTCACTAATATATGCAATGTTAATATCACGAAAAACATTTGTTGTCAGTTTTACAGCATTTGCAGTTTTACAATTTGGCATTTCAACTAATTCAACATTAAATACAAAATTGTATATAGATTTGATTATTTGTGTAATATTTTGGTTAATACCTCCAACTAATCTAGGTAAATTTGTAAAATCATGTAATATTTCTCCTGGATTTGCATTTTCAGGACAAACACCAATAAAGAAATTGTCATTTATTTTCAATCTATCAGATTTTGAAATTAATGACACCATTTCATCTTCAATAAATCCAGGTTCAATTGTACTTTCAACAATTACTAAAGAATTAGGGGATAACACTTCAGATAATTTCATACCTACAGTTCGTAATGCAGAATAATCTGGTACATTATTTTCATCCATTGGAGTAGGTAATGATAGAAGCACTAGATCAGAGTTTGGTACAGCTTTTTCAATATTAGTAGTTGCAGAAAATTTTTTATTTTTTATAACGTCATCAAAAATTTTATCATATCCCGGTTCGTCTTTTAATGGAAATTTTCCGGAATTGATATTTTGTACTAAACTTTCATTGATATCTACACCAATTGTTTCTAATCCAGATTTTGCAAAGGATAAAGCAGTTGGAAGACCAATTCTGCCTATTCCAATCACACAAACTTTTAATGATTTTGAGGTTAGTGAATTGGATACAGCCTCAACATTATTCATATTAATTCTTGAATTTGACATGATATCACAGATGCCTGTATTTTCAACCTATTTTTACCTATTATAATTTTGGAATGATAGCTTTTATTCCAAAATTATAAAAGCTTGATGATGAGACAAATAATGAATTTCTGTGACTAAAGTAGTTATTACTGCAGCTGGAAAGGGTACAAGACTATTACCATTTACAAAAGAAATGCCAAAAGAGATGGTACCAGTTTTTTCAAAAGTATCTGTAAATAAAAAAGTGGTAATGCCGTTATTACAATATATTTATGAACAGATGTATTCTATGAATTTTAGAGATTATTGTTTTGTTGTAGGTCGTGAAAAGAGATCAATAGAGGATCATTTCACTCCACATGATGCTTATTTGAAAGAAATATCTGGAGATTATAGAAAATATATGAATAGTTTTTATAAAAAATTAGAAAATTCGCATTTAGTTTGGATTAATCAAAACAAGCCATTAGGTTTTGGAGACGCTGTAAAACGTACAGAAAGATATGTTGGTACAGAAGATTTTATTGTTCATGCAGGAGATGTTGCCATTCTCAGTAAAGTAAAACATCCCATTAAAAGATTAATTGAAGTTGCAAAAAAAAATCCAGAAGCAAAAGCAATTCTACTTTGTAAAGAAATTATAGATCCTAAACGATATGGGGTTCCAACAATAGAAAAAATATCAAATAATTTATTTTCAGTTAAAGAAGTAATAGAAAAACCTGAAAAACCAAAATCAAATTTTGGAATTTTAGCATTATATTATTTTCGATCAGATATTTTTTCAAGCTTGAGAAAAATCAAACCAGGAAAAGGTAAAGAATTTCAACTAACAGATGCAATACAAAATTTAATTAAAGAAAAAAAACAAGTTCTCGCAATTCCATTAAATAAAAATGAAGATGAAATAGACGTAGGCAATGTTGAATCATATAAAAATTCACAAAATATTACATTTAGGAAAGCATAATTTATTGGAAGAGTGATTTAAAAATATGAAAATTGCAATTATTGGATTAGGTTTTGTTGGATTATCATTAACTAGTGTTTTAGCCGCGAAAGGATACGAAACTATTGGAATAGATATTGACATAAAGAAATGTAAAGAAATTTCAGCAGGAAATCCACCATTTTTTGAACCCAAATTAGAAAAAACACTTAGAGAGGGATTAAAAAAGAAATTAACAATAAGTAATGATTTTTCTCTTGTTAGAAATTGCGATTTTATTTTTGTAGCTGTGGGAACACCTCAAAAATCAAATGGTGCAATTGATCTTTCTATGATAAGAAAATCGATTACCAAAATTAGTAAAAGTATGTACAAAAATAAAAAAGATCAGATAATTTTTATCAAAAGTACTGTAACACCAGGAACTATGAAAAATGTAATTTTACCAATATTAGAAAAAAATTCGAAGAAAAAAGCTGGTAAAGAATTTGGATTAATATCAAACCCAGAATTTTTACAAGAGACTAGTGCAATAAAAGATACAAAATTTCCACATGCAGTAGTTCTAGGTGGTTACAATACAAAATATATGAAAAAGGCCAAACACTTTTTTTCTAAATTACACCCAAATACAGCAATAATAATTACAAACCATCAAACTGCAGAAATGGTCAAATATGCAAATAATTCATTTCTTGCAACAAAAATTAGCTTTATCAATCAATTAAGTAATATTTGTCAGAATATTCCTGAAGCAAATATTGATGATATTTCAAAAACAATTGGGTTAGATCAACGTATTGGAAAATTATTTCTTAATGCAGGACCAGGATATGGAGGTTCATGTCTTCCAAAAGATATGAAAGCACTCATAAATTTTGCAAATGATATTGGAGTAAAGCCATCACTTCTTAATGCTGTAGAAGAAATCAATACAAAACAACTAGAACAAATTATAAAATTAGTTGAAAAGAAACTGAAAGGTATTTCTTCAAAAAGAATCACAATTATGGGTACTGCATTTAAACCAAACACAGATGATGTGAGAGATTCCATATCAATTGAATTAATAAAAAAACTTTTGAAAATGAAAGCAAATATAACAATTTATGATCCTAAGGCAATAGATAATACTAAAAAAATATTTGATAAAAAAATTACATACGAGGATTCTATGATTCGTGCTTTAGAAAATAGTCAATGTGCAATATTTATGACATATTGGAAAGAATTTGAAAAAATAAACAATAAATCAATAAGACTAATGAAAAGAAAATTAATTATTGATTGCAGAAGAATATTTTCTAAAAAAAATATGAATGCAGAATATTTTGCATTAGGAATAGGAAAATAAATTGAAATATGTAGTGACAGGAGGTGCAGGTTTTGTAGGAAGCTATCTAGTTAAATTATTAGTTAGAAAGGGGCATCAAGTTATAGTTATTGACAATTTACATAAAGGAAAAAAAGATAATTTAGAATCAGTTCTATCAAAAATACAATTTGAAGAGATTGACATTAGAGATTATGCAAGTTTAGAGAAAATTCTTTCGAATATTGACGGTGTTTTTCATCAAGCAGCATTAACAGTTGTACAAGATTCCTTTGACAGGCCAGAAGAATATCATGATGTAAATGTTATAGGGACTGAAAATATATTCAGATTAGCGAAAAAAAATAATTTCAAAGTAGTATATGCAAGTAGTTCAAGTGTTTATGGACATAAAGAAACTATGCCTATCAATGAAGATTCAGAAAGAAATCCAATTAATCCATACGGTCAGACAAAATTAGATGACGAATTTTTATTTGAAAAATATTCAAAAATGGGAGCTAAAATTATTGGTTTAAGATATTTCAATATTTTTGGAAAAGGTCAAACACTTGAATATGCAGGTGTTATCACAAAATTCATTGATAGAATAAATCAAAAACAACCTCCAATAATTTTTGGTGATGGGACTCAAATACGCGATTTTATTTACGTGGAAGATGTTGTTATGATGAATTTATTATGCATGGAAAGTCACAAAACAGAATTATTAGTAAATGTGGGAACAGGAGATGCAATTTCAATATTAGAATTAGCAAAAATGATGATAGATGTTTCAGGATTAGAAATGCAACCGATTTTTGATGCTCCACTCGAAGGAGATATAAAAATGAGTCAAGCAGATAATAAATTAGCAGTAAAATCTTTCAATTGGAAACCAAAAAAAGATCTTCGTAAGTGGTTAACGGAGATATTATAAAATGAGATTATTGATTGGCGGATCAAGTTCAAAGCTTTTTCATTTAAAGGAATTTGCAAAGAATTTAGAAGAAAAAGGAATAACGTGTAAAGTTATTTTGGATTCTGATTACGCAGATGGATTTCCAAGTAGAAAAGTAAAAAATTGGTTTAATTCAAATAAAAAATTTAAAAATTTAATTGAAGAATTTAAGCCAGATATTATTTTTGTAGACAGAACAAGACACTTTGCATTAGAAGCATCAAAAACTAACATTCCATTGGTAATTCATTTGAGAGGTGATCACTGGGCAGAAATGATTATGGCAAAAGAAACATTATACAAATCTGCAGGAAAGAAAATAGCCATAAATAAATGGGATGAAATAGGAGAAATTTGTTTTAATGATTCAAAAATGATATTTCCAATTTGTAATTATCTTTCAGAAGTTACTAAAAAAAGATATAAAAAAAAATCTATAGAAACAATGTACCAAGGAATTAATTCAGATAATTGGTTCCAAAAAAAAGGAATGGAATTAAAACATCCATGTGTAGGAATTTTACAAAGTGCAACAATTTGGGAAAAAACAAAAGAACTAATGATTCTACCAGAAATTTTAGAGAAAATGCCTAATGTGGAGTTCTATTGGGCAGGAGATGGGGTTTATAGAGATAAAATTCTTCCATTGTTAGAAAAATATGAAAATTTTCACTGGCTTGGCTCATTAGAATATCCAGATAAAGTGAGAGAATTTTTAACAGAAATTGATGTTTACACATTAATCAGTGGAATAGATATGTCACCACTTACTCTACAGGAAGCTCAATTAATGGAAAAACCTGTTATTGCAACTAATGTTGGAGGAATTCCCGAATTGATGAAAGATGGAGAGACAGGATTCTTAATTGAAAAAAATAGTTCAAAGGAATTATTTGAAAAACTTTCAACATTATTAAACAATTTAGAGGATGCAAATAAAATGGGTAAGAAAGGTAAAGAATTTGTAGAAAATAATTTCAATTGGGATAAAATTTGTAATGATTTTTTAAATCACTTAAAAAAACATAATATAGGATATAATTAGTATGAAAATTCCATTTTTTATTCAAGAGTTTACAGTCGAAATGGAAGAAGCTGCAATTCATGCATTACGAAATGAATCATTTGTAGGTGGAGAAAGTGTCTCAAAGTTTGAAGAAGAGTTTGCAAAATATACAGGTACAAAATATGCAGCATCTGTTAGTTCTGGAAATGGTGCATTACAAATTTCATTGATGGCATTAGGAATAGGAGAATCACATAAGGTCATTACTCCAACAAATTCATTCATCGCTTCAGCAAATTGTATCAGAATGACAAATGCAAAACCAATTCTTACAGATATTGACATGGATGATGGAGGTATAGATCTATCAAATAATGAAAATAATGTAAATGCAATTATTCCTGTTCATATTTATGGTAATCCTTGTGATTTTGATTCGGTCAAATCGTTTGCAGAAGAACAAAAAATTCCAATCATAGAAGATGCATGTCAAGCACATGGTGCAGAATACAAAGGAAAAAAAGTTGGTAGTCTTGGCAATGTAGGATGTTTTTCATTTTATCCAACAAAAAACATGACAGTTGGTGGAGATGGAGGAATGACC
>NZYH01000044.1 GCA_002697825.1 Nitrospina sp.
GTTCATTGATTTTTGAGTTATTTTTGACAGTGTCTTTCAGTTGCCATTCAGGAAACCACTCCTCAACATCTCGGGTAAATTTTCTATGCCGAACATGTCTGGAGTGTAGCATCCCAGCAACCTCCTCATTAGAAGAAAAAATTACCACAAATTTTTTCGCGGTGCTAAATACATTTATGAGATATTTACGATATATATCATCTTCTACTAGATGATAAATAACATCTAAAGAAAGAACTAACTCAGCAGAAAATTTCTTCTGATTGGTTTCAAATTGGTTGGGATCGTATACAAAAAAATTTTTGGTGGGGTCCTTTGAAAAAATTTTAGATGAGAGCTTTACCGCCTGGTTAGATATATCCAATCCAATATATTGAGGGTATTCCGCATAGGTAAGCTGGTTTCCATCTCCACATCCGTATTCTGTAACCAAATCGATACAATTTTCGCGAACAAACTTATTCACGATTTCAGATTTAAACTCTGCGCTTTTGCCATAAGAACCTTCGCCTGAATTTCCACCTAAAGAATAACGTTGCTCCCAATAGTTTTGGGAACCAGGAAAAATAAGTTGTCTAAAATAAATCAGGAGTTGGGTCAGTTTAGAAAATCTAGGCTTATCATATGAAGATTTTTGCAGCATTTGAATCCTTAAAATTCTTTGAAAAAGCGACATTTCTAAAAGAATGAGAACTCAGGGTCTTTTTTTTATGAGAAAAACTGCCTATGTGCCACGAAAAGCTTTATCTGCCTCTTCATAAAAACGCTCCCGGTGAGATATATGCTTACGCGAAAAGTGAAATACACTGAGTTTTTTGGCGCAGGCCTCTCGTGCTAAAATTCCAGCCTGATGAGAGGTCAGGTGAAACCTTTCCTGTCCACGCAACTCTTCGTCGGCAAGAAATGGAGATTCGCAAAAAAATATATCAGCAGATTGTACCAAATCTATAATTTTTCTTTTATTTTGTTCGTTGTAAACNGTATCCACAACATATGCAATTTTTTGGCCAGGTGTAATATCTANCAATTTTTCTTTCAACTCACCTAATGTCAATTGCTGNTGCCGTGATTTACCATTTCCNTTGAAGGGAACATNGATTGCATGGGAATCNGGNCTTCCTTTCAATACGGATTGTTTTAATTCATTTAGCCATGAACCTTTAACAATCTGCATAGTTTCTAATCGGTCTTTTTTAATATTTACATGAAGATTTTCCTGTAAGGAAAACCCCAAGCAAGGAACTCGGTGTTCCAGAACTGCTGCACTTACTGTAAATAGGGGGTCCTCAAGAATGATTCCATTCTTTAATTCAATCTCTTGCTCATCAACCCTCTTAAACNTATCGATGGCCTTGAAGGTGGCTTTTAACAACCGNCCCTCTCTCACCTCGACCACCTTAAAGGTCAAAGATTCTTCGTANCGATCNACNANGTTCCAGGTAAANCCAGTCAGTTTTCCTTCCACATTTTTAATAAAGTTTTCAGGNCCAAAAAAGGTGATTGTTTTTTCACGCCCGAAAACNGTTCTTANNAGNCGNTCAAAACCAATAAAATGATCGATATGCGTATGACTAACAAAAACATGTGAAACTTTCAAAAGTTCCGCATTACTTAGTGGAGAAATATCCCCCAAGTCAAACANTAGAGATCGTTTTTGAAATAAGAATTGNACCAAAAGGCCGGGGTCACCAAACGGNTCGTTGACTAACGTTGAGTGTAGGCAGGACTTCATTTTGCAGCACCACCCGGTTCCGAGCTAAGAAAACGTAGAAACGCTTGGATAAAAATATCCAAGTCGCCATCTAATACCGCATCTACATTNCCGGTTTCCACATTCGTTCTCAGGTCTTTAACCAACTGATAAGGGTGAAGAACATAAGAGCGAATCTGGCTTCCCCATTCAATTTTCTTTTTTTGTTTTTCCATTTCCTTTTTTTCCTCTTCCTGCTTTTCCTGCTCAATTTCATACAAACGAGCCTTTAATACCTTNATTGCCGAAGCTTTATTTTTATGTTGTGACCTTTCATTTTGGCACTGCACCACTATTCCTGATGGTACGTGGGTCAAACGAACTGCTGAATCAGTTGTATTGACGCCCTGACCACCAGGGCCTGAAGCNCGGTAGACATCAATTTTAAGATCTTCTTCTTTCAANCCGACTTGAATATCTTCATCCGCTTCGGGATAAACAAAAACCGAGGCAAAAGAAGTATGTCTTCTCTTATTAGAATCAAATGGAGATATTCTTACTAGACGATGCACTCCAATCTCCGCTTTCAAATAACCAAATGCATAATCACCAGAAAATTGCACGGTAGCACTTTTTATTCCAGCTTCATCTCCATATTGAGTATCAAGAACCTCTGTTTTGAATCCGTTTCGATCACCCCACCTTAGGTACATTCGAAGTAACATATCAGCCCAGTCCTGAGACTCTGTACCCCCTGCACCAGAGTTAATAGCCACGAAAGCGCTATTGAAATCATTTTTTTCTGAAAGGAGAGCCTTGAACTCGGCCCTGGCAACCTGCTCATCAAGATCTTTTAAAGAGGATTGAACTTCGATCAGCAGGGAGGGATCATTTTCTTCTTGCGACAGCTCAAGCATAGCACCAATATCATCACTGGCACTTTGAAGGGTTTTCCAAATTTCAACTTGGCGTTGCAACGCAGACCTATTTTGAAGAGACTTCTGCGCTTCTTGGTTATCTTCCCAGAATCCTGGCCGGGTAATTATTGCATCCAAAGATTCAAGGGTTTTTATTTTGTTTTCAACGTCAAAGAAACCCCCGGAGCTGATCTATTCTAGTTTCGATATCTTTTAAATGTTTGGTTTGGTCTTCTTGCATTTGTTTCTCCGTTTTNGTAGACGTCCATGTTATTTTCTCCAATCCTTGNGGGAAAAGCAAGCCGTCGAAGCAATACCTTTAAATCTNAAAAAATTAGCTTTGCCATTTTGGCGGTTGTTTTTTAAACTACCTTGCTGTCAGGCAAAACCATTCTGTTATACAATTCAATACAAGCGGTTTCTCCTTGATGTTTTATAAAAAAAACCGAAAAGAATTCCATCAGTAAGAGTCTCTGAGAATAACCAAAATTATGCAATTAACCAATTNGGAGCATNTATCAATATGATTCCAGAGGATATTTTAAAAGCCGACCATTGCATTCATGATCTAGACGAATTGACCTTAAAGCTTCATAACTACCTANCAAATAACCCGGGAAAACCTATNGCATTTTGGGGTTATACCTACCAGACAAAAAAACTTATTATTGATTTTAAAAAAATGCTGGGTAGCAAATTTCTTCCAACTTATATTATTGACAACTTCTTACATAATGAGAATTGTTTTCTAGACCACATTCCNGTTATCTCCTTTAAGGAAGCGCAAGCAAATCACGNATACTTTGATTTGATTGTAGTCATGGTCGACTCACCATCTCTCTTCACTATTCTTGAGCAAATATCGGAATCAGCGCTTTCAAAAAAAGAATTGTGGACAATCCATCGAGATACAAACCCTTTGACCGAAGTGGAATTTCGGTCCCTTTGCAAAAAAGCGCAGTCTTTTTTAGTCCAGCAAGGCGTTGTCTGGTACACCACTGAGGAAAATTGGTATAGTTGCTATCAATTTTTAAAACAGGTTGCACCTCTGGAAGGACATGTGGCTGAGTTTGGAGTTTTCCAAGGAGGCAGCGCTTATTTTATGGCATCTGTGATGGAACATATAAAAGTGGATCAAAAGAAAAAACTTCTACTGTTTGACAGTTTTTCCGGGCTACCTGATAAAAANTCTGTGGATTATTTTGAGAAAGGTTCATTTCGGTCTGGAATAGGGCCGGAACAATTAAAACATCTACTTTCCGAATTTAATCAGGTAGAAATNTTTGAAGGGGCCTTTAAAGATACCNTAGAGAATTCGGGAATAGAGAAACTATCTCTAGCGCATATTGATTGCGATCAATACGCTCCAACAAAATATCTCTGTGAACATCTTTATGAAAAAATGGTGCCGGGAGGAATAATGATGTTTCAGGATTATTCCTTAGGCATAACTTATGGCGAAAGAATTGCTGTAGATTCATTTTTCAAAGACAAACGGGAAAGCGTTCTATTTGGTTACGACAAAGCAGCTTTTATAATCAAACATTAGAACCTGCTCTCATATGGACTTTCGGCGTAATCCATCCCAAATAACCTCTTACGTTTTTTCTTCAAAAAAGCTCCTGCAAAATACTTCTCACTCAATTATCCCCTCAAATTTTATTATAAAATAATAATTTTAAACTATAATCAGACAGTTGAATTCAATGCCAAGACCTTNGCTTGTCATAAACTNTGTTTAAGGCTAGTGCCTGAAAAGACCACTAACAACTTAGGCAATCTCAAGTTTTTACCGATAAGTNCNATATTGGGTAAATAAGCTCAAATAAAAATCTACTGACCATCTCTAGTAAACAGGGCTAACTAAAAGCACATATGTANACCTTAACAACATTTCATATCCTGTTTGTTATCGTCTCAGCATTTCTTTGTCGACTNCCCTTTCTAAAATTTCCATTGGACGATGATTTTGCTATTTATACCTATCGTGCCCAGTTCATGAAAAAAGGTTTTAAGTGGAAGGAGGACCTTCAGATCATAGGTCTACCGGTATGGAAGATGATTTTGTTCGACAAGGTTTTTTCTTCTTCCGAAAAAGGTCATTTGCGAATCCGTAATTTACAAACTTTTTTCCATGCAGCAGCCTGCATTTCCATTTACTGGGTTGTTTTAGTTATCACAAAAAATCCATGGGCTGCATTTGCAGGTGGAATAATTTACTCCTTTTATGGAACATCACCAGACCTGACCGCAGGCTCTTTTAATTTTGAACAATTTTATATTCCTTTTATTTTTTCAGGCTTGGCGTTTCTTTTAAATGGATCAGTTTTTTATGCAGGGCTTTGCTTTGGTTTTGCCGCCATAGCTAANTGCACTATGATCATTTATCCTGGAGNTATAACCCCTTTAGTTTGGATATATGATGGCGGATCATCCGCATTGATTTTTGCCATTGCAACCACAGGCGTAATCGTTATTTCCAATTTAATTGATTGGAAGCTCGGGTTTTGGGATGCCCAATCNCTAAAACAAATAAAAACTCGAATGGCAACTACCCTACGAATTACCAAAACCAAAATCCTGCATTTCAGTATTTGGTTTGAAATAGTTTTACTCATAAAACAATCCCTCCCTATTTGGATAGGNGGAATAGCGGCGCTAGNATTCTTTATTGCTGAAGAAAAAATCTTTTGGCTTACTGCTTTCACTTTGATTACCTTGAGTACTATCATTTTACAGCGTGCCTTTTCCAGATATCACTATCTCCCCTGGTTTGCATTACTTTCCNNAGGATGNGGTTTGGGAATGCATTGGGNTATGCAACAGGAANCTGCTNTGTCCATAATAGTCGCNGTCATTTTTTTAATGCTCCTTATCTATAATATAAAGTCTCTTCTTTTTTATTATTTAAAACCCACTAATCGCANAACCCTAGCGCAATACGAAAAATATGATCAATATTTGTATATCCCAAGATTGGGCAAAATTCTTAAACGGCTGATGAGGATACGTGGAGAGTCTAACGAACGAATTTTTGTATGGGGAACTTTCTCTCAACTCTATCATTTGACCGATTGCTCAGCAGCAGATAATTTTCTCCACTACACAATAGGTCCCTGGGATACAAAGGACCTAGAAGGTTTTTACGATAGCATTGTAGGTGGACTAATTAAGCACAAACCAAAATACNTTATTAAAACATTTCCAGATCTNGATATGGAAAAGTTGGAAGAAATNACTGGTTTAAAATATGAACTCTTAAAAGTTGTATTGGCAAGATTTCCTGTTTATCGCCTTAAAAGTTCAACTCCTATAGCACTAAACCCAATTTCATTACCGTGGCAGAAAAAAATGCGTCAAATGGAGGATCTGACGCAAGCCGAGTGGCATGCCCCGGCCTTGAATCGAAAAGATTTGGAGAGAGGCAAATTAAAAATAGCATTCAAGGAATGTCGAAACCTATTACGCTTGAACCCTAACGATAAGGAAGGAAATGTTTATTTAGGAGAAATCTATTCAGCNCTCGACTTGCCTCATGAAGCTGAAAAGGCTTTTGAAAANGCNATTGNATTATCTCCCAAGTGGNCAGATTTGAGATTNCATCTTGCCGCAATAAAAATCAAATTGAATAAGTTTGATGAGGCAATGCGACTATACCAGGAAGAGGTCAAATACTTTGGGCTAAACCATAAANAATCNATGGNAGTTGGAGTTCAGTTAAAANACGAGAAAAAATACCAAGAAGCCCATGAAANCTTCGACAGNATTAGGAAACAANANCCNANCCGNNANGATGCCTGGGAACTCTGNATCGAATGTTTGCTAGCAATAAAAAACCGTGAAGGGCTAAAAAATTTATTGGATGAATCCCAAGAGATTGAATCTCGAAAAGATAGAGAGTGGCTATATACTATGGCCGTAAAAGCTTTNGCAGAACTGGATATTGAAATAAGGCCGAAACATGANACTTTAAGTCTGTATTTGGAGAAATATCCTGACAATGGAATTCTCAAATATGCNAAAGCCTCGGCTCTGGAAAATTCAGGNAGTCAATCTANGGCNTATGCCTTATTTAAAGAAATCACAGATTCTTCCGAACAATTTTNACATATTCANNGCAATGCCTTCTTTAGAATGGCTCGGTTGGCGCCGNTTAGAGAAAAACAAGAGCTATTAAAAAAATGTGTAAAACTCAACCCTTCTCACCAAGGAGCTCAATTTATGCTGAGTGCAGTTCAAGAAGCCCACAGTTTAAAAATTGATTCCAGAATTGATAAGAATGTAAAACCTGAGCTGCCTCAACGGATCCGTCCCGAAAACCCTGTTGTGAGTGTCATTGTCCCCAACTGGAATGGNATGCGTTTTGTCAGCATGTGTCTTGATTCTTTAGATCAACTCTACTTTGAAAACTTTGAAGTCATCGTCGTTGACAATGGTTCGACAGATGGCTCCCGTGAACTAATTGAAGAAAAATATCCTTGGGCGAGATTACTAAAACTTCCTCATAATAAAGGTTTTGCCATTGCCTGTAATGAAGGTATTAAAAACTCAAATGCTAAATATATAGTCCTACTAAACAATGATATAGAAGTCGCCCCCGATTGGCTAACAGAGCTTTATGAAGGCATGGAACGACACCCTGAATGTGGAATGGGAACCACAAAAATGATGTTCTTGGATAATCGGGATGTTTTCTATAATACAGGCGACCTATTCCATGCCTGGTCGTCAGGAGGAGGCCGGGGACAAGGAGAAAAAGACATTGGTCAATATGATCTGGAAAATTATGTTTTCGGGGCCTGTGCCGGAGCAGGAATTTATCGCAAAGAGCTTTTTAATCAAATCGGCCTGTTCGATGAGGACTTCTTTATTTTTGCGGAAGATGTCGACCTGAACATGCGTAGCCAGCTACAAAGATTTCAAGCCGTCTATCTGCCAAAATCAAAGGTGTACCATATTGGAACCGCGACAGTAGGTCTATATAGTGACCGCTATGTTTATTTATGTAAACGTAATGACATCTTGGTTTTCATTAAAAACTACTCTCTTAAAATGTACTTTAAATATCTCAGTTCTATTTGGAAGCACCAGTTTGCAGATATAAAATATTTCACCTATCGAGGCCAAGGCCGTGTTTTGTTTAAAAGTAAATGGGGTGCTCTAAAATTATTACCTAAAATGCTCTTTCGACGATTCCAGATACAAAGGACCCGAATCGCCTCCGATTCTGAAATACAAAAACATATCATTATTGATTGATACTATCCGACCCTAAATAAAAACGATAATATTCCATATTGGCACTTAAAAGCCGGTTCCAACTAGATTATAATCAAGTTCAAAGAATGGGTCGCTGAAGCCAAAGGTAGACCTACCAATAATGACCCCCCTACCGTTTAATATTTAAGCTGAAAATACCGTTATGAAAAGAGTGTCTATATCGATTAAAAATTCATGAAAAACTCAATACTTTTATTCAATCCAAGACCCGACCCTTATTACAAACCGGTCGATCTTCCGATTTCCCTGATATGCGTTTCCCGCTTTCTTGACAAAGAAGGCTACCCAATAAATATCATTGCTGAAAATCTGTATCCTGATCCTTATGAGGAAATTCGAGAATCTGCCAAAGACGCCTTGGTTTTGGGGATATCTGCAATGACCGGACTGCAAATCAAAGGGGGACTCAAGGCGAGCCAGATCGCCAAAAAGGCAAATAAAAACATAAAAATCATTTGGGGGGGGTGGCACCCATCAGTTCATCCCTATCAGGTCTTGGAAAGTCCCTATATTGATATTGTCATCAAAGGACAGGGAGCTCGGGCCCTGCATGATGTCGTAAAACGAGTTGAGGCTGGTGAGAACTACAAGGATATTCCAGGAGTAATATGGAAAGAAAATGGAGAGGTGTTTACCAATGCCGATAGAAATCTTGAATCCATTGATGACTGGCCAGCTCTCCCCTATCATTTAGTTGATATAGAAAAATGCGTGATGGTCACAGAATTTGGAAACCGAACCATCAATTATGTGTCCAGTTATGGTTGCCCCTACCGGTGTGCCTTCTGTAGTGAGGTCACCGTGAATAATAGAAGCTGGGTCGGATTACATCCAGAAGCTGTTCTTGATGATCTAGAAAAATTGCAGAACAACTACAACGTTAACGGAGTAAATTTATACGATAGCTTGTTTTTCGTGAATATAAAAAGAGCAAAAGCTATCCTGAGGGGGATTATTAAAAGAGGCCTAACCCTAAGACTCGGCAACCTCGATGGCAGGGCCAAACAATTAGCAGAAGCCGACGATGAATTGTGGGAGTTATTGAGAGATTCTCGTACCTATAGCATTTTGTGTGGTGCTGAATCTGGCGATCAAGAATCTTTAGATGTGATCGATAAAGATATGGACGTTGAAGACAATTATAAGTTTGCTGAAAAATGCCGCCAGTATGGCATTAAAGTCATATTCTCAACACTGGTTGGAATACCCATGTTAAATCATACTCATCAGGAACTAACCAAGAAGACTAACGGTCAAATCGATGCAACGATTAAGATGCTAGATAAATTTCTTTCTTATGATAGTCGCAATCGAGGGCAAATGTTTATCTACATGCCCTACCCAGGAACCCCTCTATACGATACTGCCGTTAAACTAGGTTTTCAAGAACCCAAACATTTGGATGGCTGGACACATATGAGACTTTACGAAAAACAAACACCCTGGGTCACCACAAAACAAGCACAATTGGTTTCCATGATATCAAGTTATATTTTTATGTTTCTCGATGCCGATACCATAGTCTGGGCAAAAGGAAGAATTAAAAATCCAATAAAAAAATTACTTTTCGTATGGGCATACGAAATCTTTGCAAAAATTGCCAAATTCAGGTGGAAACACAAGATGTTTGGATTTCCGCTGGATTATCAGTTATTTTTACTCGCAAAGAGAAACAATAAAACCATTTAAAACACAAATCGTGCTTTAAAACCATTCCTTTACAAAACGTACCGTTGGTCATTATGATCGCAGGCAAAAATAATCTAGAAGCTTTGCACCTACATCTATCTATATAAATAAGAAAAAACACTCAAATCAGTCCGGTAATAAAATTTTAGACATTTTCTGTTATTTTCACTTCAATAGGTCGATTGAAATATCACAGCTTTTGTGATTAAATGCGGCTTGACTGAAAAGGCTTACAGTTTTTTAACAGCCTCCCTTCCGTTTCATCAAAGGCTATCATGACCTCCGTTTTTCCGATAAATTTCGATACTGCATATAGAAAAAAAGAAGAAGGAGAGGAGGAATTATCGCCTCCTTCAGGATTGTGCCTCACCCAAGAGGGAAATATTCTCTTAGCCGATGATTTTAATCACCGTATTCAAGTTTATGATCAGCAATTTAATCTGGTAACCAGTTTTGGTGAAAAAGGAAAAGACATCGGCCAGCTTCAATACCCAAAAGGTCTCGCATCAGATAAAGAAGGAAATATTTTTGTCGCAGACAGTTGGAATCATCGAGTACAAAAATTTGATCCGCAAGGTAAGGCACTGCAATCCTTTGGCTCCTGTGGAGATGATAAAGGGGAATTGAACGAACCTTACGATATCCTCGTAGATACCTCTGGCACTCTAATTGTCGTAGAAAGATACAATCACCGTATTCAATTCTTCGATATGGATGGTAAATCCTTGGGTTGGGTGGGACAAAGAGGGACCACTCTTGAAGAAAAACTAGCAGACCTTTATGAAACCCCCTCAGATCTAATAGCGCCGCCGTTATTCGAGTTTCCCACATCTATTGCCCGCGACAGCTGTGGAAATTTTTTTATTACGGACAGTGGGAATCACCGTATCCATAAATTTAATAGCCGATGGCAGAAAATTTTAACTTTTGGCGAACCCGGAACCGAGCCTGGACAATTCCAATATCCACTTTGTATTTCAATCGCATCGAACGATTTACTATATATTGCCGATCTTAATAATAATCGAATCCAAATATTTACATGCTTCGGTCAATACTTGCAGGCGTTTGATAGTGCGGATATAGCTCTGGAAGCACCTTGCCTTACGTTAGTGGACTCTGCGGGAAATTTATTTGTCGGCTCAACCTTTGATACTAAAATCGCTAAATATCAAGTTTCATTAGAGGGCGAAGATATTCTATCTGAAAATCTTTCAAAACAGGAACCCCCTTCCCCAGAGTTTTTTAATTACTATTCCCTCGTACAGGAAAAAAATAAAAACAAGACCAAATCATTTACTGCATTGGAAAAAACTTTGGAACTACTGGATGATCCTGCCAAAGATATCAGTATGCAATCCCCACTTCGTTTAGGACGACTAGCCTTTGCCGACAGAGAAATTACGGAATCGAGTTTGAACCTTGCGATCCCTCTGATAGAGCAAAGGCTCGATAAATCCAGAATAGAAATGTTATCCTCTTTTGAAATCTGGCAGGAGAAAGCCCAAAAATATAATGAGCAAGAGATAAAGGAACATGATTTAATACAAAAAGATCCACAAGGGCTTCGAGATTTTAATCACGATCTTTATATTTGTGAGCAAGAAGAGAGAAAATACTTCCGCGACACCCGTTCTAAATTCAATTCCTTTCGAAAAACATCACAACAACTTTACGATTTTATTTATCATTTTTCTGAAAGCAAAATCAGCGAGGCCCAGCGGGAGAGCATTACTCAACTTATGTCCCGCCAATGGGAAGCTTCAATAGATATTATTAAAGATTATTTTGATAGGAAAGAAAAATCGGAAGAATCTATGGTCAAAATTTTAGGAAATCAGGGAAATGACCAGCTCCCTTCATTCCTTATTAAGTATTATTACAATTGCAGGATTATGGATCTTCTTCTGCAGTTACAATTTCCTCTAAAAGCTCATTGTCAAATTGTCAAGGTTCTGGCGCGGCAAGCTGCCAACAACGAAAAGATACAGAAACTTGTTCGCGGACTAACTTCAAAATCTGTTTTCACTGAAAATGCTATAAGAATATTGATTCGTTTCCATGAACAATGGCAAATACTTGAAAATCTAGAACCACAGTTTCTTGAAACAATGGATGTCACTTTACCCTATTGGGTGAATGAAGATATCACTCTACTTGAGCCCAGCATTGATGATTTTTCACCAGTCGTTTTTGATTCTGAAAATCTAGATATAACAAAAGTTTCTCAAGTTCTCCAGGCTCAAGCCTGTGAAATTAAGTTCGAGGATGGAATCTTATCCTGGGGACCTATTCAATATAAACTCGATTCCCTTACCAATAAAAAAAATGAACTTATNCCTAAGGGTCTNGCCACACTTGAAGCNCAATCAGTTTTTCAAGATAAAACNGAAGAGCTATTGACTCAACTCGATGAATTGGGCCAACAAAGAAGGGGTCTCGATGCACAACTGAAACAANTGGGTATGGAGGACAAAACAACCCCTATCAGCATNTACAATAATATCGCCATCATAGAATTCCAGTTAAATCTAATGCGAAGAATGATTAAGGGANTTGAAATTAATGAAAATCTCAATTTGCATCAACTTGTTATAGGCGCTGCAATTGTCAAAACATTAAACCCAGCCCAGCAAGACTCACAGTTGTTTGATGCACTGAAATCTTATGACGAAAAAATAAAAACACAGATTCAAGAAATTTCCCGAGAGAGAAAATCCAAAACTTTTGAAATGCATGGATACATAAAAAAGCAAAAGCAAACAACTTCTGCGTTTGAAATTTCTAATATTGATGAATCCATAAGGGTAGAAGCTAATATTAAAGAAGTGCAAACAAAAATTGAAAGATTGGAATTAGAATTCAAAAGGCTTGCAAAAATAAAAAGCATGCTCAATTTGATTCTTAATTTTGCGAAGGCAAGCTCTTCNGCNCAGCAGACNCAACTAAAACAAGTCTTTTCATTTAGCAAAGTAGGCTCAGAAATCGGATCACCTTTAACCCCACAAGGTCTTACTCATAATAGCAAAGGAGACCTTTTAATCGCCGACTATGAGCATCACCGTATCTATTGCTANACATCAGAAGGAAAATATAAATTTCATTTCGGCTCTTGGGGAAACACCTCTAACGACTTTAAATTTCCAATAAATTTGGCANCCGATAGTCAGAATAATATTTATGTTATTGACGAAGGCAACGGATTAATAAAAAAATTTGATGCGATGGGAAACTTTATTCTGCAATTTCAAGAGGGAATTCTTGGNCATGTTTTTTCGCTTTCTATNGATGCTCAAGATCGTATTCATATTGCAGACCCTGATAACAACCGTATTGCAGTTTTTGACTCGACTGGAAAAGAAANCCCACAATCTTTTTCTTCCAAGCAATCTAAACACTTACATGAGCCCTGCGGNNTTTTCTGTCTTAAGGAAGGNGGAACTATAATTGGTGACAGGTCAGAATTCTTATTGAAGCATTTTGATGCTGAAGGNAATTTGATCAACAAAGTAAATAAAGAAGGTCTTGGTTTNGATGATATTTATTTTCTTGCTTGCGATNCACAATATGGAATATACGGCTCCGACTTTTGGNACAGTCAGATAATTCATTTGAATAGTAGCCTGGAGTTAATGGATGTCTATCGCAAACAAGGTCACAGAACAGGAGAACTCGGTAAAACTGCGGGGCTTTCAATTCATAACGGCCGGCTAGCTGCAGCCAACTTTGACAGTCGAAAAGTACAGATCTTCGACCTGTCCACCTAAACAAAAATCCCAAACAGTTTTTCAGTGAATATTTTTTATAGGATAACGTCTGGGCTTAATATTTTGCAGGTTTTCTTTTTCCACATCATGCAGGAAACCTTTATCTGAAAAGTGATCATCAAACCTTTGCGCGGACTCTTCAATAAACTCNCCCTCCCGATAGTTTTCAGCAACCTCTTTCATTGAAAAAGGTTCTGGCATTTTATTAAAAATTTGCGCGTTCTCATGAATTTTTTCTTTACTCCAGCGTGGTCCACCATTGGCAATGAGCACTGTCGCAACACGNTCNGCATCNTCAAAGCAGTAAATATTTGGAAAAACAGACAAAAAGGTTCTGGTATCGCGAGGTTTTAAAGAGTTGCCCTGACCATACAANTTCGACCCAACCACCCCATTAGGTTTTAAAATNGATCTAATTTCTTTATAAAACTCATGAGTTTTTAAATGGTAGGGAATAGAACCACTTTTAAAAGCATCAAGGATTACCCAGTCATACTGTTCCTGCTGTTTTCTATTTTTAATGAAAATTCTCCCGTCTTCTTGAAAAATTCGGTAGCGATTTGATTCCTGAAGAAAAAAATACTTTTTAGAAATTTCAATTACTTTCTCNTCAATTTCTACAACATCGATTTTTAAATCCGGGAACCAGTCGCTGAGAAAATTGGTGAGCGAACCCCCACCCAATCCAACCATCAATAACCTAGTAGGATTAGGGCAAAAAAATAAGGATGCCATCATCATATTTGAATAAACCAGAGCCAGTTGCTTTTGCTGGGTTACATTTACTCGACTTTGCAGAAAATAATCGCCATTACCCTTGAACCAAAGCTCCCGATAATCGCCCTTTCGAATGACATAAATATCATTATAGGGANTGCGTTCCCTTGCAAGGATCTTGACTTCAGGTTCTTTTGCCTTTTTTTCTAAAAAACTGAACATATNTNAAATTTTCCGATTTTTTTTCTGAAAAATCTAGCACCTTTACCCCAAAAACCTATTCTTATCTATGGTTAATATGATAATATAGTCNNCATTACTTANTTGACCCTGCCGAGAGCGGGAAGCTATTCCACAACAAGGGTTTACGGTCACTCAACGCCTTATAATAAAGGAATTCTGTCAATGCCGCAAAATGTTTTAAAGCATAAAGTAGGTTTAGAGACCCACGGGCTCAAAAACTTAAAAAAAATACACTGGAACCTATCCACTCCTGAACTCTACGAGCACATTATCTCTAAAAANGAAGGTATTCTGTCCCATTTAGGGCCGGTATGCGTAACNACTGGNGAGCATACNGGACGGTCCCCGAACGATAAGTTTATCGTTAAAGAGCCCTCAAGCCAGGAAAATATNTGGTGGGGAAAAGTAAATCGCCCTATTTCTGTAGAACAATTTGAAGCCCTCTATTCGCGTGTATTGGCTTATTTGCAGGGNAAGGAAGTTTATGTCCAAGATTGTTGTGCTGGCTGCGACCCCAAGCATCAGACCCATATACGTGTCATCACCGAACACGCATGGCACAACCTGTTCGCACGTAACATGTTTATTCAGATTAAGGACATGGCAAAACTGGAAAACCACGANCCAGCATTTACCATTATGCATGTGCCAGATTTTAAGGCTGTTCCGGCCATTGATGGGACCAATTCAGAAGTTTTCGTTATTGTAGATTTTGGTAAACAGTTAGTCCTNATTGGCGGCAGCAGTTACGCCGGNGAGATCAAAAAATCTGTTTTCTCCATTTTGAATTATCTTTTGCCGCAAAAACAATCCGTACTATCCATGCACTGCTCGGCTAATATTGGCAAGCAAGGGGATTCGGCAATATTTTTTGGCCTGTCTGGAACCGGTAAAACCACACTTTCGGCGGATCCAAAAAGAAAGCTGATTGGAGATGACGAGCATGGATGGAGCGACCGCGGAGTTTTTAATTTNGAGGGNGGTTGCTATGCAAAAGTAATACGTCTTTCGAAAAAATCAGAACCGGAAATTTTTGAATGCACACGCCGATTCGGCACCCTATTGGAAAATGTTGCCGTAAGTCCACATGCAAGAAGCCTCGACCTTGATGATTCCAGTCTCACAGAAAACACGCGCGCAAGCTATCCAATCAGCCATATAAACAATGCCGTTCGTGAAGGAATGGGAGATCATCCAGATAACGTAATCATGCTTACCTGCGATGCCTATGGCGTGATGCCACCTGTATCCAGATTGACACCAGAGCAAGCCATGTATCATTTTATTTCCGGTTACACAGCCAAGGTAGCAGGCACGGAAAAGGGAATGAGNCGNGAGCCAACCGCTATTTTTAGCACGTGTTTTGGTGCNCCCTTCATGTCACTGCATCCTTCGGTTTATGCAGACATGCTCGGTGAAAAAATTGCAAAACATAACGTCCGCTGCTGGCTTGTGAACACCGGTTGGACAGGTGGTGCTTATGGCGTGGGAAAAAGAATAGAAATCAAATATACCCGTGCCATGATCAATGCTATTTTGGACGGACAACTTGCTAACGGAGAAACTAAAGAAGACCCAGTATTCGGGGTCCACATTCCTACTTCGGTCAAGGGGGTNCCCAAAGAATACCTATTCCCCAGAAATACATGGAAAAACCCAGAAGCCTACGATGAAAAAGCCAATGAGTTGGCAAACCAATTCATTGAAAATTTCAAGGAATATGAGAGCAACGTCGACAAGAAAATTCTNGATGCAAGCCCAAGNCCTGTNACNAAAAGAGGGAACGCTTCTGGNAAAATTCATGAGCTAAGAAAATAGCGGATTCCAAATTCTGATTTTTTATATACCCGCTCTTGGAGTCCAGGAGCGGGTATATTTGNTTACTCAATATCTTTTAATTTCACATCTCTAATCTACGTAAAAAATGGAAGCTTCCCCCATCATTGCTTTGACCCAGGGAGACCCAGCAGGAATCGGACCCGAAATCATTGTAAAAACTTTTCAGGATGAAGCCCTGTTTACTGAAACCAGGGTTCTGGTCATTGGCGATGCCCTGCTGCTAAAAAAGAAAGCTGAACAAATTGCTCCCGAAATTCGCGTGCATTCGGTTGCTTCACCTAAAGAAGGTCTATATCAACCTGGCACGATAGATATCATCGATCTTAATAACGTTTCTGAAACTCTTCCAATAGGCGAAGCCTCGGCAGAAGGTGGTAAAGCCAGTTACGAAGCTATTTATAAAGCGGTTACATTAGCCCTCAAGAATGAAGTAGACGCTATC